>CAZOSN010000053.1:0-25429 GCA_964582405.1 uncultured Oligoflexales bacterium
ACCTCGTCGAGTAAGGGGACATCATTTTTCTTACTGAATCAGCATAGTAACTCCCCTTCGGGTTACCCTCCAAGTCGCTCCGAGAGATCACACCAGTCGGGGTTCATACTCTGGATTAAGGACTCCTTCCGCTCTCGTTTATAGCGCTTGATCTGCTTTTCTCTTGTGATTGATGCTTCATGACTGTCTAGACGTTCGAAGTATACAAGGCGATCAACGTTGTACTTTTTTGTGAAACCGGGGATCAGCCGCCTCTTGTGAAAGTAAATCCGCTTTCTGAGGTCATCCGTTGCGCCGGTGTAGAGTACACTTCGATGCCGATTGCACAGGATATACACATAAGATCCCTTGTTACTGGTATCTTTAATTGGTGAACGAAAGCCTTTCTTCGTAAGGGCCTTGGCAATTTCAACATCATTTTTGCCTGCCTTTGCCATCTTTAGGATGGAGTCTTCCATTTCTTTTATGTTGGATAGCTCTGTGAGTGATCCAACCGTGATGGGAATATCTGCTGTTGAGGTTTCGCCACCCTTCCAAATAATTCTGGTATTGACGATGTCATGGGGAGCTGCTCGAGCTCAATATCACGGATCACAATCTCGGCATTGGGGTAGCGCTCACTTGGTTTGCATTTGGCGCCCTTTTGGCTGCCGCCCTTACCGCCCTTACCGCCTTTATCTCCGGTGAGAGCTGGTTCAGGTTTAGCCGATTTTTCGGATTTTGGTGCAAACATGGCTTCGCGAAGACGGCACGTCGCTGGCGCTTTTAGCGCCAGCGACTAACTATCCGCTCTACTGCTGTCCGTAGATTAAGTAAGAAATTAGAATTCAGTTTGTAGCAGAAGTGAGTAGCACCTATTTCATTACATATCTTCTGATATTCCTGGTGGGCCGAGATCATAATGGTCGGAGCCACAATTCCCATAGAGATCTTGTCTCTGAGAAATTCTGGACCCGATACGACTAGCAGCTCGCAGTCGCAAATGATCGCTGAAAATTCCAAAGTTCTTATTAGATTTAGGGCGACACTCCCATCACTAACA
Organism: uncultured Oligoflexales bacterium; assembly: GCA_964582405.1. Lineage (GTDB taxonomy): Bacteria > Bdellovibrionota_B > Oligoflexia > Oligoflexales > Oligoflexaceae > CAZOSN01. The sequence continues at coordinate 1,043 of CAZOSN010000053.1, forward strand.
AATTCTATTTCGATAGCAAGATCTTCAAGAACCATGGCGATGAGTTCGGTCAGATCATGGCAATCCTCGACAACTAAGATTCTTGGCTTCATACTACGACCCGCAATTTTTTTGATTATCTTTGTGTTTGTTATATTCATGGAATAAGACTTCTCGCCCTTTGGCGTCCAGAATTCCCATAAGCATTCGCCGCACGAGAGGTAGGACTTCTGCTTGAGCCCTAACCAGCATGGCACCGTATTGATTGTGCAGATAGATCCGCTGATCTTCTTCTTCGCTGGGATGGACTGGTGGGGAAAGAATGTAAATGATATCTTTGTCAGGTCGCTTTTCTACAACAAGATGATCAACTTCGTTCGTAAAAATTACATCCAGACGGCATGCAAACATGCTGCAGATCCTAGGGGCTTCCGAACTATAGCTGGGCTCTGCATACCGTTTGTGAATAAAAAATAGAATCGCATCTAACTCGTCAGCTGCCATTTGGGGGTCTTCGTGGAAGATTTCCATATCAGACAGAATCGACTTTTTACGAACCATTTATCAACTCCCAGAAAAAGTCATACATATATAATATGAATAATGTCGAATATGTACATAAATATTATTGTTAAGATGCCTATTTAGGATCTTTTCGTGCAAATAGATCATCTGATGCCTTAAATAATAGACATAACCCCTTCGCATCATTTAAGCTTTCCCGCTCAACGAGCGCGAGTTCCATGGCGAGACGAGATTCAAAAGCTACGGCGCAAGTCGCTGTCAATATACGCAAACTCCTGCAGGATCTCTTGCGTGAGCATGTCAGATCCGCTTCAGATCGACGTGAGCTGGCAGAGCATATTGGATGTTCAGTCGGGCATGTTCAGTCTATGATTTATGAAGGCAAGGGTGGACTTGACACGTGGGCAAAAGCGTTCGCCTATTTCTACGAAATTGATGCAGAAGCGCTTAGAAATTTTAAAACTTACTTAAAGATCTGCGTCCCACTTGAAGGTTCAGATAAGATTTGGGCACGATTAAAATCCGAACTCGGTGCTTCGGAGGACGATTGTTTTTTCTTTGCTCGCTGCGCATTCGAAGCTTGCCGAATCAAAAAAGAGATTGAAGAGGCTAGGAAGCCTAAAGGTCGTTCGCCCTAGATCTAGTGGGCTGTCAAGGGCTGATTTTGGGGGTTGGCAGCCCATCTGCCGCCCATCTTGCGCCGAATCGGGTTAGCAAAAATGCTCGAATTAGCGCTGCTAGTCCTGCGCTTTTTGCTAACCCGATTCGACACAATCTCGGCAACATCTGGACTACCAACCCCCAAAATCTTCCCTGACAGCCCACTAGTTCGTCCAGTCTACGTTAGTTTAGCCCGTATTTGAGGACGAGAATCTTACGTTCTATTTAGGAAGGATACTTTTGGTAGGAGAGCCCCAACCTGCAATCGGAGTCCTGCCGAAATCCGGATCGCTGGCTTGCTTGGCCTAGAAAGCGCGTTTTAGCTCTGTGTCTTTACCGAGCATGGTTCGAGCTTCGGCTTCAGCAACATAGTTTCCTATTTTTCTTGTTTATAAAGACTGTATGGGGGCATGTCTCCTAGTTTACTATGCATTTTCATATTATTACCTTCCACATCTCTCAAAGCACCACGGGTATCAGATCTGATAAATATCTGTCACTTAAGGACAAATGCGCTCCGATGGCTTCAGTAGGTGCGGCGGGTATGCTATGGAGTTCAGAGGGAGCTTAGTATGAAATTCTGTCATCATTGCCACGTTATGTTTTGGCCTGGTCCAAAATCACCAGAAAGACTATGCCCAGATTGCTTTTTATTGGTGAAAGGGAAATACCACCACGGCCGGGAATTTTGGCAAATTCGCCAAGGAATTCTAGTGCAGAGCATCTTGCCCTATAGAGGTTGGTTTCGGGAGCAATGCCTGAGAGCTAAAGTCGATAGCGACTTTTCGGCTTTAGAGCTCCTTATAGAGCTACTATGCTTTAGTCCGATGATCTCGCTTGCTATGCATGACATCGATGTGATCACCCCGGTTCCTTCAAGCCTTTGGGGGCGAATCAATGGACGTTTTGATTTAGCCATGGCGATTGCGGATCATTTGGCGCGGGTTTATCAAAAAAAATTAGTTTTACTGCCGAACGCAAAATATTTCTGGCGTTTAGTGAAACGTTCGCGTCTAAGTCGTCATGCCAAGGTTGCGAATACTCGAAATCGACCAGCCGATGAAGGGTCAGGAGAGGCTAAACCAACCTTGCGAGGCAAGGCACAACTAGGTAGATTACGGGTTCTTGTGGTCGACGATGTGGTGACCACGGGTTTTTCGTTAAAGTCCGCTGGCGATATGATCAATGGCCCAATGATTCAATACTTGGCGCTATTTCAAACAGGCTGAACGAGACTTTTCTAGATTATATGAAAGGTGAGCGATTGTCCCTCCCAACCGACGACGAAATAGCTTCGATGACCCCCATGATGGGTCAGTACTACAGTATTAAAAAATCTGCGGCCGATGCGATCATTTTTTTTCGCATGGGTGATTTCTACGAAATCTTTGGCGAAGATGCGTTGGACGTGGCGCCTAAATTGGACCTAGCCCTAACTAGTCGTGACCGTGGCCAACAGGTGAGGATCCCCTTCTGCGGCGTTCCCCATCATAGTGCCAAGAGCTACTGGCTCAAATTGCTGAGCTTGGGCTATAAGGTCGCCATCGCGGATCAGGTTGAAGATCCTGACGAAGCGAAGGGCTTGGTAAAGCGCGAGATTACCCGGATCTTTACCCCGGGATGCATCGATGATTTGGATGCTCTGCGCTATGATCAGCCCAATTATTTGATGGCCGTCGTCGAACTCGTCGATTCCAAGCATCTCGCGCTTGCTGTTGCAGATGTATCAACAGGGGAACTTCGCGCGGGACTTGTTCAGGACCCGCAGGCTTTTTTAGGGATGGTCCAACGCTTCAGGCCAAAGGAGCTGGTCACGCGCCGTTTTTTCAAAAGCGAAATGGAAACCCTGCTCGCAGATTATATAAAAAGCGAGCCGATTGTCTTTGGTTTGCTGCCCGAAGCAATTTTGCGCGACAAAGGAGAACAGGCTCGGGTATTGCGTAGGCTGGGCGACCCTCATGTCGCTCCTGCAGCCCATCCAGTGATTGCTGCATTGCTGACCTACGTCCAGAGCCTTCACGCCAGCATCGACCAGTTTGGCTATGTGCGGGAATTGATCGAACCTGGCACGATGAGTCTCAACGAAATTGCCCGGCGCGATCTTGAGCTCTTTGAAACAAGCCGAAGGCGTAGCCGTGAGGGCAGTCTCATGGCCGAACTTGATGAGACGCTAACGCCCATGGGGGCCAGGGCGCTACATCATAGTTTGACAAGTCCTTTCCTGAGCCTCGCCCCGATCGCCAAGCGTCAGTCTGGGATCAAATTTCTTTTGGCCAACGATACCGTGCTTGATGAATTCCGTAAGGTTCTCAAGGGAGCACCCGATTTGGAGCGGCTAGCCACCCGCGTTTTGGGAGGACGATCGAGTCCGCTTGAGCTTGCAAAGATACGCACGGCACTAAGCCAGGCTTGTGAAGCCGGTCGAATACTTGGCTCTGCTGTGGTCCCTGACGAACTCACGGACGCAATGGCTGGGCTCAGCGTGGGTCGCGGGATCGTGGCACTGCTGGAAAGAACTTTGAGCGACAATCCACGGGAGTTGGGGGGCGAGCTGGGCTGTTTTGCCGAAGGGGTTGATGCCGATTTCGACGAGCTAAGAGAAAGAGCTCTTTTTGGCGAGCAGAAAATCCTGGAGTACGAACTTAAACTGCGTGAATCCACGGGCATCAATTCGCTGAAAATAAAGGGGCATAAGACCTATGGACTTTTGATCGAAGTCACCAAATCCAATCTAACAAAAGTACCGGAGTATTTTATTCGGCGGCAGACGATGGTGAATAACGAGCGGTTTGTGACGTTAGAGCTGCAGGAGCTTGATGAGTCGCTCGGGCGCGCCAAAGATGAGGCTGAAGCCAAAGAGCTTGAGCTGTTTCAAAATTTGGTTGTGGAGATTAAACAACTCGCACCGATCATTAAAAATGTCAGCGAGGTATTGGCCGAATGGGATCTCGTCCAGGGGCTTGCCCATAAAGCCCGATCCTGTGCCTATGTTTCTCCTGAGTTTTCAGAGTCAGGTGAGATCAAGCTCATCGCATCGAGGCACCCCGTCATCGAAAGTTTTGTCGGGCGCCATGATTTTACGCCCAACGATTTATTATTAACTGAGAAGCACAAAAGCATCGTGATCACTGGACCTAATATGGCGGGTAAGTCGACAATCATGCGTCAAGTTGCAATCCTGGCCTTGATGCATCAGATAGGCTCGTTTGTCCCCGCCGAAGAGGCTGTGCTGCCTATTTTCGATCAAATCTTCACTCGGGTGGGTGCTTCTGACGATCTGGCGCAGGGTAAATCAACTTTTATGGTTGAGATGTCGGAGGCATCTATGATTCTTCGTCAGGCTACCTCCAAAAGCCTTGTGATCCTTGATGAGGTTGGGCGCGGTACCTCGACGGAAGATGGAATGGCGATTGCTTTGGCGATTCTAGAAGACCTTTCGGAACGTGTTGGCTGCTTTTGCCTATTTGCAACTCATTTTCATGATCTGATTGCGATCGCCAAGGATTTAGGATCGGTGCGATTTGTTCAAACCGAAGTGCACGAGGGAACGGCTATCCGTTTTACGCATCGGATTGTTGAAGGGGCAGCCAACAATTCATTCGGCGTTGAGGTGGCGATGCTTGCGGGTATCCCGGATCGGGTGATCGCGCGAGCGAGACGTCACTTACAGTCAAATCAGATTAAGCCCCCCCCAGGGATTGGAGTTCTCTCCAGATCGTCAATGGTCGATGAACATGCCCAGGAGGTTGTATCGATTTTAGAAAAAATAAATATCAACAGAACGACACCCATGCAGGCTTTGGCCCAAATTGCAAAACTGCAGGAAATCTTGGCAAAAAATAGCCAGATGGCGCTTTTTAGTTAGTCCTTGGCGCCTTTAGCGCCAAGGACGTGTCCTGAGGAGTGAAACGACGAAGGATCTGCTGTATTTGATCTAAAAGGACGAGGTTGTCCCCGAAGGATCTGCTGTATTTGATCTAAAAGGATGAGGTTGTCCCCGAAGGATCTGAGTGATGAGGGATTTCCTCGTTCCGTCATGGTGATCAACGAGGGACACCTCGGGCTACTCAAGTGTTAAGTTAGGTAATGATTTAGTTGATAATTTTTTTGGATAACTTTATTGTTTGTTTTTAGCCCTCAAATAGATTAATAGTTTGGGTCCAAAAATTGGACGGACTCATGCCAGAGGAATGTCGTATGGCTGACGTAGTAGAAGTGACCCCGAATGAACTCTTCAACCGCGAAGAACTCGAGCGCTTTTTAGCCATGCTCATCGAGGAACGTGAATCGATTCTGAGAAAGGCTCAGGCGACCGTCGCTTCCGGTGAGATAGAATTCGACAAAAACGAGATGATGGACGAGGTTGATTTTGCGTCAGTGACGACCTCTCAGAATCTTGTTCTGAAATTGCTCGATCGAGATCGCAAACTTTTGGCCGAGATCGAGCATGCGATCACCAAAATCGAGTCGGGCGAGTATGGTTATTGCGAGGGTACCGGCGAGCCAATCCCCAAGCGACGACTTGAGGTTAGGCCCTGGTGTCGGCACAGCGTCAAATATAAAGAGCAGCTTGAGAGGATGAAGAAAATTGGCCGCGGCGTGGGCGACGAGGACGAGGTCTTCTGAATAACCCCGTCCCTGACAGCTCAATTGCAGAGGCCGTCTATTTGTCCTGTAGTGATCTGTGAATAGGCTGTGCAGAGCGCCGCTTTTTTCTCAGCATCTTGCGCTATCTGCTGACCTAGCGAGTTGAGACTTCCATCCGAGTTTTTTAGTTTGTTTTGAACTTCAGTAGAGACCTGAGCGGTAAATTGATCCTTGAGTACCGCAGCCGTATTGTCGGTGTTGGTAGAGGTCGAGCCGCCGTTCGCTTTGCTGCTCAGCGTCTTGATCTTCTCCTTCAATTCGGTAAGCGCTTTTGTGATCGAGCTTGTGATATTTTCTGGCATGCCTGGGATTTCTTTAAAGCCGTTCGCCGCAGCTTCAAGGTCATTGAATATTGCGGTCAGCATGGTGTCGGCTGAAATCGATGCGTCGGTTGGTAAGATTGCATCGACGAGCTTGGAAACAGTGGACAGATTCTTGATGAATGAAATTGGATCTGAACTATTCAATGAGTCGATCTGCTTTTGGGCATTGGTAAGTTGCTCAGAAAAAACAGTGTAGTATGCTATAGCCTCGGTCAAATGCGCGAACGCCCACAGGTAATGGGCCTTAGCCTTGAGGTTGAGGGGCAGTTTTGAGGGTGTACAGGCACTTAGGACATGGCGAGGATCGTCGTTGGTTCGAGACTGATCCCCCGAAATTAGGATTTTGACGCTTTCCGAAACGAGCGGGCAGATGTCCTTGATTGTCTGATTGACCCCAGTGACAAGAACGACCCCCGCCGTTCGTGCTTCGGAGGCTTTTTTGGGTATTCGCTCGCCGCTTGTGTCGGCATCAGCCGAGTCGTCGTCTAAATTTAACGAGGCAGCAGAATTGGTTAAAAGGACCTTATCGTTGTTGGTGAGTCCGATGACTTTGCCGAGCTTGCAGAGAGATTTTACCGCTCCATCGCTGTCGGAACAGGAGTCTGTCGATGCCGATTGACCAGTTGCGGTCGATGCAGATTCGGTTGCCGATTGATCGATGAGATCGGTGACAAGTTTAAATGCGTCGATTCCCGCCATTGACATGTGTATATACCCGATCAAAATCGATACAGCTTCGTTTCCTGGACTCTTGTCCAAGGCTTTTTGGGCAAGGTTGAGGGCTTTCCCATAGTTGCCCAAATCGTATTGGCGTTCGGCTTCCGAAAAAAGATCGGCGAGCGATTCGCTTTTTGCGTCTGTGGTTAAGAACATGCCGTTGGGGTTGGTGTTTTCTCCACAACCAATGAGTCCCAAAAGCGAACTCAGGCTAATTACGAGCGCGCAGGCGCTGCCCTTTAGATAGCTTGTCATTCCAAATTCTCCCATCTCTCGAGTTAGTCGCTGAAGAAAACGATGTTTTCGTTCTCATCGGTGAGATGGTATTTATCCCTTAGCACTTTTTTTGCGTAATTCTTGGAGGACTTGAGTTTGTGGATTTCGCCAGTAAGTTGTTCGTTTTCTTGCTCTAATTTAGTGATTGTGTGATCTAACACATCCTGACTTGCCAGTAGATCAAAATATTCGTGAAAACCGACTCGACCTCGCGAGATACCAACCAGAAGAACGACGATTGCAAAACTAGCAACAAACGCTACTTTCATACCTGGTTTCTCTTAGTCATGGGACCTGGACGGCCAGCGATTAAAAGCCGCACAAAAATTAAAAAAATTTTTTTTCAGCTTCAATTATATCAGACCAGCCGGTGAGATATGCTGTGGTCAGGAACGGGTGCAGAGAGAAGTCATCTATGGTGAACCAAATCGGGTCTGCGAAAAAATTTTCCGGTGGCCTATAGGCGGGTGAGTTGGCTTGGTCGGACTTTGCGTGGGCCAAATTCGCTGAAATTCACAATGGCTTTGATGGTGCCAAAAATTTCTTCCATATCTGTAATCGTTCCCACGCCGTAAGTCGCATGCCGCACTCTCTGTCCGGCCGACCAAGCTTGATCGATCATCTCCCCAGGTTCATCATAGATTGATTCATAGTGGGTCTTGGGCTTTGGGCTAACAGCTTGAGTTAGGCACTCCTTGGGTATTTCTCTCAGGAATCTCGAGGGGCTATTGAAACTGTTCTGGTTGTATGTGAAGCGTCTTTCAGCTGTATGAAGGCTCAATTTCCTCCGGGCGCGGGTGACACCAACGTAAAACAATCTGCGTTCTTCTTCGACCAGAAGAGGTTCTTCCAGGCTATTTTGATGAGGAAGTAGGCCGTCTTCGACGCCAACGATATAGACGCGGTCAAATTCCAGGCCCTTTGCCATATGGAGAGTCATGAGAGTGACTCCCACTAGGTCACGGGCAGCTTCTTCGTCGCGGTTTAGCGAAATGGTTTCGATCCACTGGCGGAGCCCAATGTTTGGGTCGCGCAGGTAGGCTGAGGCCATTGCCGAACCTAGTTCGTGAATGTTGTCGAGTTTCTCCTGGAACTGCTCCGGAAATTTTTTCTGAATATAGTCTTTGTAACCAATCCGGTTCTCTAAAAAAGGTATAACTTCATCAAGTGGGAGTTCCAAAATTTGATCAAGTCTTTTGATCAAGCCTAGAAATTCAGCTACTTTTTGACCAACACGACCCTCCTGACAGGCGCGGCGGATGGCGTCAAACAAAGATTCGCCATGCTGTTTGGCTAGCGAAACCAGATCATCAAAGGCTTTTTTTCCGATGCCGCGCGGTGGCGTATTGAGGATTCGCGCCAACGCAATGTCATCGCGCTTATTGACGATAAATTTGAGGTAGGCCACGAGGTCTTTTATTTCGAGGCGATCATAGAATGCAACTGAGCCATAGATCGTGTAGGGGATATTGTTCTGAGTCAGAGCTTCTTCAAGAAGTCTTGATTGGCTGTTGGTTCGGTAAAATACCGCTGTTTGATGATAGGCAAATTGGCTCTGCTCAGCCTTTAGACTTGACGCTACTTGAAACGCCTCAAGTTCGTTGTCGGGTTCGCGCCATATGGTGAGCGGTTCTCCAGGTTCGTTTTCGGTAAAAAGTGTTTTTTCGGATCTGTGGATATTGTTGCTGATGACGGCCGAGGCTGCTCGGACGATATTGCCTGTGCAGCGGTAGTTTTGCTCGAGCGTAAGGACGCGGCAACCTGAAAACTGGGACTTAAAATCTGCGATATTTGACGGATTTGCCCCTCGCCAGCTATAAATCGATTGATCGTCATCGCCCACGACAACCACATTGCCGTGTTTTTCGCTAAGCCTCTTGATCAGTTCAAATTGTGTGACGTTGGTATCCTGAAACTCATCGACCATAATATACTGAAAGCGACTCTGCATGATCTCGCGGACTCCATCGTTGCGGCGCAGAAGTAGCAGCATATTCATCAGGAGATCGCCAAAATCCATTGCATTCGCATTGACAAGTGCCTGCTGATACTCTTTGTAGGTCTCGACGGCTCCGGCGGGGACTTTCTTGCGATGCCGTTCAAGGTAGACCGAGGCTTCGCTGGGAAGCAGCCCTTGCATCTTTGCCCATTGGATAAAGCCCTTAAGCTGGTTGACGAGATTGAGCAAATCTTTTTTGTTGGCGCGGTGGGCGATAATGTTCTTCAGGAGCGTGGTTGAGTCTTTGTCATCGTAGATTGTGAAATCGGGGTTGAATCCGAGCTCGCCTGCGAATTCGCGAAGCCAGCGGGCGCAGCTTGCGTGAAAAGTCGAGACAAAGACTTTTTTGCCCTCTGGTGTTAGATCAATGACGCGTTGCTTCATTTCACCGGCGGCTTTGTTGGTGAATGTCATGGCAAGAATGCGCCAGGGAGCGACTCCATTTTTGATGAGATGCGCAATGCGCGCTGTGATGACTCGTGTCTTGCCACTGCCAGCGCCTGCAAATATCATCAAGGGCCCATCCAGATGGAGGACAGCTTCCTGTTGCGGCTTGTTCAGGTTTTGCAAACGTTTATTCCACAGTGACTGATTTTGCTAAATTTCTCGGCTGATCGACATCCGTGCCTCTATGGACGGCAATATAATATGCCAGAAGCTGAATGGGAACGGTATTTACGATTGCCTGAAAGACCGAATTTTGAACTTTCGGTGTTGCAATATAGTCGGTACAAAGTTGCATAAGTTTTTTGTCGTTGGCGGCGCCTATGCCGATTACCCGGCCTTCGCGTGCGATGATTTCTTCGACGTTGGACAGAGTCTTTTCGTAGTAGTTGTCTTGCGGTGCAATAGCGACAATGGGCATGTGCCTATCGATGAGTGCGATAGGACCATGTTTAAGCTCACCAGCGCTGTAGCCCTCGGCATGGATATAAGAAATTTCTTTGAGTTTGAGAGCTCCTTCCAGGGCTAAGGGATAGCTCAAACCACGGCCAACATAGAGGAAATTAGTGGTTTCATAGTATTTCTTTGCCAACGCATTGATTTGATCCTTAGTTCCGATGGTTGCGTCAAGGTGAACTGGCAAACTGCGCAATTCACTCAAGATCGGCTGAACGATATCATCGGAGATTTTACCGCTTTGTTGCGCGTAGGCTAGTCCCCACAGGTATAGACAAAGGACCTGCGACGTGAACGCTTTGGTGGATGCGACCCCGATTTCTTGGCCTGCCGACATATAGAGGCAAGCATCCGACGCGCGCGGTATTGCGGAGTGTCGGGTATTGCAAATGCTGAGTCTCTGGCAGCCAAACGATCGGGCGTGGACCACGCAAGCTAGCGTATCAGCGGTTTCCCCGGATTGAGAGATGGAAATGACAAGCTTTTTATTGTTCAGATAAGGTTTACGGTAACGGAACTCGCTTGCAAGTTCGACCCTCACTGGGATATCGAGCAAGGGTTCGAGGAAATACTGCGCTAAGACTCCAGCGATGTAAGCTGTGCCACAGGCCACGATATAAATGCCATCGATCTGGTCGAGCTTAAGGTTTTCAAAGCCTAGTTCCGTCGTGTTAAACCGATCAGTATTCTGATCGATCAGCCTTGTGATGGTTTCGGCGACCACGACGGGCTGTTCATGAATTTCCTTGAGCATGAAGTGTCGGTAGCCCTGCTTTTCAACACTTGCGCGCGTCCAATTGAGAGGCACAATTTGCGGGGCGATGGGTTCACCGGCAAAATTGAAACCTTCAAAGCCGGTTCTGGTTATCTTGCCCCATTCGTCGTCTTCCAAGAAAATGGCGCTGATGGCCTCACCGACAAAAGCAGAGGCATCGGAAGCGAAAAAGGTCTCATCTTTGCCCAGTCCAATGGCCAACGGCGAGCCGCGTTTCACGACATAGATCGTATCAGGGTGGTTACTCATTAGAATGCCCAGAGCATAGGCACCGCGAAGTTTGCCGATCACCTCAAGGATGGCCTTGTCGGTATCATGAGTGCGTTCGAGCACCTCCGCCAGCATATGAGCGATAACCTCAGTATCGGTCTCTGATTCAAATTGAACGCCTCGTTCGAGAAGGTCGGCTTTTAATTCTTGGTAGTTTTCGATGATGCCATTGTGGATAAGCGAAACTTTGCCTGCTTTGTGCGGATGGGCGTTTTTTTGCGTAGGTTTGCCATGCGTGGCCCAACGGGTGTGGCCTATACCGATCGTGGCTGTTTGTGGAAGGCTCGCGAGGTTTTTTTCTAGCTGTATGAGCTTGCCACTTGTTTTTTCAACGTAGATTTGTGCATCGCTGATGACTGAGATGCCGGCCGAGTCATAGCCTCGGTACTCCAGACGCTTCAAGCCTTCGTAAATGAGGTCTACCGTTTTACGAGAACCTACGTAGCCAACGATTCCGCACATAACCTGCGCCCTTTTATGAAGTGTGTTATTACAAAACACAGTTTATAAACTATTATTATTAACCCATCGCTCCATATTTGCCAACTGCTCCTTCGTGTTGACCCCGGCAAACGCTTGGTATTGGTCCGAAATATAGACGAAGGTGTCGAGGCCCTTGTCGCGAGCTTTCTTAAAGATATCTGTAAGGTAGTATTCATTCTGGCTATTTTCTGCCGTCAGTCCATTGAGCAGCTCAAATAACCGTGTGGTTTTGGCTAAAACAATGCCTGTGTTGCAGAGATCAATCGACTTAATGTGGGGAGGTGCGTCTTTTTCTTCAATAATTTCTAGTAGATGATTTTCGTGATCGAGAATCATCCGACCATAGCCATGCGGCGCTGGGTGCCTCATGGCGATAACTCCAAGCTCAAGCTCGCTGGCCAGGGTCTTTTCGATAAAATCATTGAGTAAGCTTGGCGGGATACTTGGGACATCGCCATAACATATTAAAGTATAAGGATTTTTAAGCTTGCTGCCGCTTATCAATTCACCTTTGGTATAGGTTGGAGGGGTACAACCTTGAAAAGCCACGGCTGCTGATGCTACCGCATCGCCAGTGCCTTGGCGCAAATGCTGGATGCATGCTGCAATCTGTGGGTGCTTGGCGAGCAAGGGCCGAAATGGTTCTGTTTCGGGACCAAGGACTAGACACATATCGGTTAGGCCAATCTCAATTAAAGTGTCAAAGACATGGGTGACAAGTGGCTTACCGGCGAGGAGGTGTAATACTTTGGGAAGCGGGCTGCCCATTCGCGTTCCTTTGCCGGCGGCCAGAATAAGTCCTGCAATCTGCGAAGCATGATTCATGATAGATCCAACATTTGAGATTTTAGTCACTTAGCACGTAATCCCACACTTTCACAAATTAATCCAGCACGACAACCTGGGCGTTGAATTGGTGCCGCGAGAAGTTGCGGGTAGCAGGAGGAAAAAAGGAAGAATCGTCCCAAAAATCGTGGTATGGTGTTTATTCAAACCGGTTCATCCACCGATCGCCTAAGCGGAGGAAGGTCTTTGGCCAGTGATTTTTTGAGCGTCGAATACAAAGAAAAATTGGACGGCAGTTGGGCTGCAATTCATACGCCTTCCGGTCGAGTTGTGCATGGGCTCACCCGTGACGAAGCACACGATGCGATGCAGAAGCAGCTTGGGTTCAATGATGACGGTGGCTTTGATGATCCGGAGACCTCCGAGCGATTTTCTGGAATGGCCTACGATATAGCTGTTTATATCGAAGGCCCGGTTTCGAAAATGCTTGAATTACATTCTGGGTATGCAAGGTTAGAGGCTTATGCGGACGGCGTTTGTCATGTCCGTTTGGGCGGCGGCTGCCAAGGATGTCCCTCCTCGTTATTAACGTTGACGGCCGGGGTAAAGCGTGATCTTCAGCACCATTTTGGTGAAGAAGTTGTGGCTGATGTCGTGCCAGTGTTTGATTAAGCCAATGTAGGGCGGTAGAACAACAAGATGGGTCTATTCAAAAAATTTGATGATTACAAAGCGTCTCGCAAGCGTTCGCAGATTGAAAAAGCTGCAAAAACGATTACCAATGCCAAAGCAATCAAGGAAGATCGCTTCGCTGCACTGGAATATTTTGCTGAAGAGGTCGATGATCCTGAAATTGCGGTCAAAGGTCTTCTGCCCCGCTTTGAGTATAGTCTGGAGCACGGTATCGCCGATACCCGGGAAAAAGAACTGGCAACCAAAGGGATCCTAAGGCATGGCAAGGCCGCCTTACCGATACTAACTCAATGGATTCGTTCAACCAATAAAATCGCGTGGCCAATCAAGATTTTGAAAGAGATTGGAACCGCCGAAGAGGTTGTCGAATCGCTCAAAAGCGCGCTGAATTTTACTGACGTGTCCTTCGATCAGGCTGCGGTCGATAAGAATTACGACATCCTCTGCTACTTGCGTGATCATAAGCTGAGTAATTTTATTGGCGAGCTCAAACATTTCTTAAACGACCCTGACGAGCGGGTGCGTTTTTCTTGCGTCGAAGTGCTTATCGAGCAGGAGGCTGATTCCATCCCGCCCTTGCTTGAGCGGTTCTTGTCGGATACGAGTGCAGAAAATACTCGCCTTCGGCAGTCAGTACTCAATGCCTTTATTCGAAATCATTGGAAAGTCGCCAACACCGAAGCTTTTGGCGGAGGTATGGTGGCTCCTGGGGTCAAGCTCAATGCCGATGGATCTCTTTCTGGGGGAGTTGCTCACCAAGGAGTTTAGGGGGTTGAGTATTTAGACTCTAACCTTGCTTGAATAATCCAAATCTAACTCCATTTGGATCTTCGATTTGGTAGATATGTCCGTACCCCGGCAATTTTTTAGGTCCGAAACGCACTTTCCCACCCCAGCGACCAGCTTTCGCCAGGATCTGCTCAGGGTCTTCATGGGCAAAATAGAGTGTAAGAGAGGATCCAGTCTGAGGTCCCCGCTGGTGTGGACTGGACACCAAACTAATTCCGAACGAACAAGAACTCGGTACTTCGAGAACCGTTACGAGGTGAATTTCGGCCGGCACCGCTCGCCAACCCATAACTTCCTCGTAAAACTCCAAAGATTTTTTCAGGTCGGTAACCTGAATCTCGATTTGGCAAAGTTTGGTTGGATCAATCATAGGAGCCTTCGCGGAATTTCGTGATGGAGTCTGGATAAAAGTTCATAGTGGATGGTCTCTGCCCAGGTTGCCAGGGAGTGGGCTTCGATGGTTTCGCCTTGATCGTGGCCGATTAAGGTTACGGGATCATGGGCTTTGACTTGATCCAAGTGGGTGAGGTCGATCATCATCATGTTCATGCAAATTCGTCCAAGAATTGGGCACCGTATGCCATTCACTAGAACATAAGCCCCCTTTTCACCCGCCAACCTAGGATAACCTTCGTAATAGCCAACCGGTAAAACCCCGATCAGCATATCGTGCGTCGTGCGGTAGCTGCAGCCATAACCAACAAACTGCCCTTTTTTAATTGTTTTGATCGAAGCGATTTCGGTTTGCCATCTGAGTGCGGGCTGGAGTTTCGCCAAGTCATCGTGAACTTTGAGGTAGGACAATCGCGTTGCCTGGGATGGCCAAAGCCCATAAAGAGAAATGCCGACGCGCACGATATCAAACAAGCTATGAGTCAATATCAAGGTTGATGCGCTTGAGCCTATATGAGCTTTGACGTTGAATCCCTGGTCCCTGAAAGCCGCTAAGCTCTGCTTAAATAAACGTATTTGACGATCGGCATACTCATGCTCGGTCACGTCCTCGACATTGGCAAAATGGCTCGAAATGCCGATAACATCTCCTTGGTTAGACTTTAAAAAGTATGCCAGCTGAGGGGCCTCATCGGGTGCAAATCCTTGACGCCCCATCCCAGTATCAAATTTTATGTGAGCTTTGGGGCGTTCCGCTGTGCTGACCCAGCTTTCAAGGATTGTTTTATCGCCAATAGTGACACCTGCTTGGCAGGCGCGAGCTAGATTAAGTTCGTTCGGGGAGATTGGGCCCACGATTATGATCGCCTTCTCGTAGCCGAGATTGCGTAGTTCCTGGGCTTCTGCGAGGTAGTTTACGACGATCTGATTTGGAATTTCGTCCTTGAGCGATAGGTAGGTTTCGCGAAATCCGTGGCCATAGGCGTTAGCCTTAAGCACGGGAGCAACCTGCGCTTGGCCGGCTAGTTTGGTAAAAATACGAAGATTATTTCGGAGCGCAGAAGCGTTGATCTCGATCAGGCTTTTCACGGGATCCTCAAGTCTACCGCGTGATTTAACCTCGAAGTTCTACCATTGATTGGCAAGCTTGAGCGGCACAAGCTTTCGATTCTTATAATCTACCTGAGGGAGCGCATATGTAAAGGCCCTCATAGGACCACCACATCGGGATAGTCCCGGAGATTTTGTTGGTGCAGTGAGGGCGATTAGTATGTTTCCGTTGTGTTCGAGTGCCGCGATTCCTAACGGCATCGCGCAGCCGGAAAGAAAACTGGCCTGGCCTTTAGCCTGGTCAATTAAATAAGGTGTGATTAGATCGACCTCCTGCCCGGAGCTTTTGGGCTGCCGCCAGTGTAGCGAAAAACCATCGGGGATCGCGAGTGCGGATGTGGTGAAACTGCTCCAAATAAACCGTTTGTCGTGTTCGGCGCATTGGCCTTGAGAAAACCGCGCAACAATCATGCTCCAATAAGCGACTTTGCGTCCTTCTGCAAAATGAACCATGGGGCCAAGGGGGGCTTCATCGCAGCGTCGAAGGTAACTGAAGGAAAATTGCCCGTTTCTAAGGCGTTGCAGAGAATTGGGTTTGAGAGCGGTTATACGGGTTGTGTAGGTGTGTTCAGGGTCGGGAGGATCTGCGCTAAATTTGCGAATCAGTGTGGGAGCACCGGCTAGAAAGCGCAAGGTCGTTTCGAAAACTCCCAGCTTCGATGGGCATTCTCCTGATGAAGATCCATATTCGAGATAGCCGAGGGACAACTCCTTGTTTGGACCGATAAGAATTCCTGCGCTTTGGCCGCACTTTCCTTTGAAAATCGCCTGCACTTTCCACGTATCGCCGCGATCGGTCGGTTGACTATGGATATGATCAAACCTAATTGGCTCAAGCGGTACGATCATCGAGGGCGCTTCCACGGAGAAATACCGCCGAAACGATCCCGCATGGATCGCGGGGATGGTTGTGGTAACTGGTCGGGCAAGCTTTGCGCACGTGAGAGTTGATGAATTCAATAGGACGCCTATTTCGGCGTCCTTCTCGATAGGATGGATAACAAAGGCAACAAATGATTCCCCGCAGCCCAAGGTGTAGGTGATTTGGAGCTCTTTGTTTTCATTGATCTTGATTGAAGTGGCGCTCAGTCGTAGATTTTCTTCGGCATTGGCGGAACTGCTAAGCAGCGACAATAATGACATTAATATTAGTAACTTTGGCATCTCACCCCCAACTAAGTCAAAATATCGTACCTCAGTCCGGTGGATGGGTCAAATCTTATTTGTTTATAAATTCCGATTTTTTTCAATAAAGTTCGGTACGTTGGTTGCAATCTCGGAGGGCATTTGCTAGATTCTCGCGGCTGCACCTACATCCAAAGCTCGAATTTCGACGGAAAAACAGAAATAGGTCAGTTATTATAAGGAGTTGTAATTAATGTCAAAACGTACTTTTCAGCCCAGCAATAGACGGCGCATCAAGACTCATGGCTTCCGAGCCCGCATGGCGACTCCTGGGGGCCGAAATGTCCTTCGACGGCGGCGAGCCAAAGGTCGCAAGGTTATAGCTGTTGGCATCTACCAAAAATAATTCAAACGAGATTCACTTGGACGAGCTTCCGATGCGCCGAAGATTTACGAAGGCGCAAAGGTTGCGCAAGGCGGCCGAGTTTGGCAGCGTCTTGAAGCGAGGCATAAAGGTTGTTACCCCTTGCTTGGTCCTCATGGGACGAATACGTGAGAACGGCGATGGGCAGGCGCGCCTCGGTATTATCATCACTCGCAAGGTTGGCAAGGCGCATGTTCGAAATAGGTTTAAACGGCAAATTCGCGAGATTTTTCGGCTAAGGCCTCAGGTTCCTCATGACCTTGAGGTCGTCGTCATCGCTAGGCATACCGCAACGGTGGCATCTACCGCTGAAATCGCTCGCTGCTTTGAATCGGCCATGCAACAGATGAGAAATCGGCTCAAGATCTCCTGATGTTTGGAATGTTAAGGCGAAGACGTCATTGATCAAGTTTATTCATATTTATCAGGTTTGGATTGCGCCCCTTTTGGGTCCAAGGTGTCGCTACTACCCGAGTTGCTCTCGTTATGCCGAGTCCTGCCTCAGAAAATACCCTGGACCAAAGGCTTACGCAAAAATAGCGAAACGATTGATACGCTGTCATCCATGGACTCCCGGAGGTGTTGATTTACCATGAATATGGATCGAAATTCTCTTTTGGCGATTGTCTGTTGCGTCATTTTCTTTATCGCCTATCAAGGGTATATGACGCATAAATATCCGAATATGCACAAACCAGCGGCCGAGCAAGCAGCCACCGAGGGTGCACCGACCAAAGCAGAGGAAGCCCCTGTTGTGGTCAAGGCCCCTGAATCAGTGGCCTCGCCCGAGTTGGCATCCCCGGCGGGTTCAGAGGCCGCTTTGGATGTTAAACCGCTTAGTCCAGAGGAATTAAGGCTTGAGTCCAACGACGTCATCTTTCAGTTCGATCAGGACTTTTCCGCTCTGACAAGCGTTGTCATGAAGCACTATGACGGTGATAAGGGAGAGTCCGGTCTTCATAAGGAGCTTATTGCAAGTCCGCTTAAGATTCAGGGGACGGCGGACGTGCGCAATTTAGCTGGTTACCGTGGCTATAGCGCGACAAGGGCAGGCGATAGCCTTATGTTTAAGCGCCGGCAAGGTCCCTGGCAGATTACTCAGACATTTGTCGCACCCCAAAATACATATAGTCTCAAGATTCATGTTGAGTACGAGAACATTAGCAATCAGCCGGAAGATTTAACCTCGGGGTTACTCCTGCAGCAAAACATTATCGTTAAACAATCTGGGGGCTTCGGGCCGTCGTTTGCAGCCCATCACACAAGTCTTGTTCATGGCGTTGATGGTGGGCGTGACTTCGAGGATCTTGCGAGCATTTGCAAAAAGGATGATGTGACCTCGATCGATTCGTTCAAGGTGTCTAATGATAAAATCGATTTTTTAGGAATCGACTTGCATTACTTCCTGACCGTTTTTAAGCCCGAAACGGGCAAAATGAGCGCTATGGCGGAAAAGACGGGTAAGATACTTGGTGACGCTTGCCCCTTGTCCATCGTCGCGTTTGAACCGATGGGTTATGTCAAGCCTGGTGAAAAAGTTGCGCTGGATTTTACGGGTTATTTGGGTCCAAAAGATCTTTCAGTAATAGAAGCGCATGATCCTGCATTCGCACGCACCTTAAATTTTAAGACCCTCGGGATGAATCTCTCTGTGCTTGCAAAACCGCTTCTGCATTTCATCCAGTTTGTGCATTCATTTATTCCAAATTATGGGGTCGCGATCATCTTACTCACGCTCTGCTTAAAGATAGTATTTTATCCGTTGACCAAGAGCGCGGCTCTGTCGATGAAGCGGATGCAAAAATTGCAGCCCGAGATCGCAAAATTAAGAGAAAAATTCAAGGATGACCCACAGAAGCAGCAGCAACAGCTTATGGCTTTTATGGCCAAGAATAAGGCAAATCCCATGAAAGGGTGTCTGCCAATTCTACCTCAAATGCCGGTATTTTTTGCTTTCTATAGTGTCCTTTCTCAAGCGATCGAATTGAGGCATGCCGCCTTTTTTGGTTGGATTTCCGACCTCTCGGTAGCTGACCCGTACTATATTCTGCCGCTTGTTCTTGGTGGCTTGATGTTTTTGCAGCAGAAAATGACACCAAACCCTGGCATGGATCCCAATCAACAAAAAATCATGATGATTATGCCTGTGGTATTCACATTCATGATGCTGGCATTACCAGCTGGATTGACTCTCTACATGGTTGCTAACACGGTGATTTCTATCGGTCAGCAGCAATGGTTGAATAGAAAATTTGCAAACATGGACTTTAAGGTAGTGCCCGCTTAATTCTTTGGAAACGCGTAGCTGTTCGGTATAGTGGGTAGAAGAATATGAAAACAGGAGAATCGTTAATGGCAGGCACGTCGGGTGAAATAAGAGTCTCAGGTAAAACCCTAGATCAAGCGCTTCAAGAAGCTGCGCGGCAGCTGAATGTTGCTCCTGGGCAGATTTCGCATCGCATCATTTCCCAAACCAGGGGTGGTTTTTTGGCTTTTTTTGGCCGAAAGGTTGAAATTATGGCCTCCAAGAAGCAACGGAGCGACGAAGGCGCCAGCAGCCGTCCCCGCAAGGCACGGGCTCGCGAGGACGCACTTGAAGCTCGGGCGGAAACTAATACTGAAGTCAGTGTCCCTGCGGTCGATGCACCCCCGCTTGAACCTCACGAACTCGACGCGCTGGTCGAAGATCTGCGAACCTTTTGCAAGGGCATTACCACGCGTATGTACGGTGCCGATGTCGAGGTTTCCGCTCAACTTGCCGACGACCGATTGATCCTCAATGTAGAATCAGATGACCTGGCTGTTCAGCTTGCGAAGAATATGAAAATCTCAGAATCCCTTGAGCATGTCTTGCGCAAGAAACCGCGTCATTTGAAGCGTGAGCTACCTTTTCGAATTTTTGTCGATGTTAATGGCGTAAGGCGTCAAAGGGAAGAAGAGTTAGTTGAAATGGCCAAGGATTTATCGGCGAAGGTTAATGAGAATAAACGACCGATTGTGCTAAATTATAAAAGTTCCTATGACCGCAAAATCATTCATATGGCGTTGGATAAAGACGATCGTGTCTATACGAAATCGATCGGTTCTGGGGCCAACCGTAAATTGATGATTCTACCCTTCAAGGGCGGCGAAGATAATGCTGATCAGTAGATAGGGTTGGCATGAACTTAAGTTCGGATCTTGATCCTGCTTCTTTTGATGCCGATGATATCGTTGCCCTGGCGTCAGCCGCCGGTTTTGGCGCCATTGCTGTGGTGCGTTGTTCGGGGCCGCGGCTTCTTGTAAAAATCCAAGGTATCTTAGAGCCCAAACATGGTGGCGTTTTATCGCCACGGACAATGACCTATTGTTTGCTGCGTGATCCGGAATCAGGGCAGGTCATTGATGATGTGATGGCGGTGGTTTACCAAGGGCCCTCTTCCTATACAGGGGAAGATAGTGTCGAGATATTTCCGCACGGTGGGCGGTATATTGTCGAGTCGGTTGTGAGGCTTTTGCTGAAGCTTGGCCTACGTTATGCGGACGCTGGTGAGTTTACCCGTCGGGCCTTTTTAAATGGCAAATTGGACCTCGTGCAGGCCGAGGGAATCCGGGGGTTGACGGAAGCTCAATCCGAGCATGAGTGGCGCGTTGCACGTGCTATGCTTGGTGGGGCTTTAAGCAGGCAGGTGGCCGAGCTACGCGGCTACCTACTTGAGGCGCTTGCCTACCTAGAGGCGCGGATAGATTTTCCGGACGAGAAGGAAACCTCAGCTGTAGAAACCGCACTGATTGAGGATCGTGTGTCAAAGGTTGCAGTTTCGTTAAAGCGTCTTGTCGATTCCTATCAGTCGGGAAAAGTCGCCGCCAGTGGACTTCGGGTTGCTCTGTTAGGTGAGCCTAATGTGGGAAAATCAACCCTTATGAACACGTTGATCGGCGAAGATCGGGCTATCGTAACCGATATTGCTGGGACAACAAGGGACTACCTTGAAGAAGCCTGCCTTCTTAAAGGCCGGCTCATCCGTTTGTTTGATACGGCTGGAATACGTCAAACATCTGAAAAAATTGAAGAAATAGGAATCTCTCGTTCGTTGATGCGGGCTCAAGAGGCCGAAGTCATTCTTCATTTGGTCGCTCCAGATAGCCAATCCTCGCCACAGATCGATGAGTTTCTAAAAACCTTGAACGGCAAAGCGATCCTGACGATTATGACCAAAGCAGACCTGGGAAAATCTTGTCAATCAAACCTATTCACTGACCTTAAGATTTCCTGTGTAACCCGCCAAGGGATCGATCAGCTTATTGAAGCGTTGGTCGCCTTAGTTGACTCCAATGTCAATGCATTGGGAGATAAGGATGGCGCCTACCTTGCGACTCCGCGTCATTTGGCAGCTTGTGACCGGGCCATGGGGAGTCTAGAGTTGTTTCAGAGCGCTCTGGCTCAAGGCCTCTACGATGAATGCCTCGCTTTTGAGCTCAAAGGTGCGGCTGACGCCCTGCGTTCTGTGATTGGAGGAATCGATCACGACGATGTCCTCGATGTTATTTTTAGCCAATTTTGTGTTGGGAAATGATACTGCGCTCTCATACCCCGGCAAACCAGTCTGTCCTGGCTTCTTCGTTCGACTTGGAATCCAAGAGGTAGGGGAATCAAAATATCACCGCACGCCCAACATCGTTGTTTCCTGCCCTGCACATTGCTTTAATAAAAATTTACTTTATAGGAAGCCTCGCAGCACCTTTAAAACTAGAGTATACTTGGCTAGGTGTATCTATGGGTTTCTGACCATTTTAGGAGGTGGGCAATGGTGAACGAATTTTTCGACTCGCTTGACCGGCTCAGTTTCCCGGCACGATTCCCTGGCCACCTCGTTGCGGGTGAATTGCTACAGTGTGAACGCGGTCAAGTCGTAAAAGATGTTGTAAACCCAAGCAGCGGCCAGATTTTATGCTCCTTTCGGCTTGATAAGAACCTGATTGGTCAGGCTTTGACCGCAAGCGAGGCGGCAGAGACGACTTTTCGCAAGCAGCCATTTGCGGAACGCTTGGCTTTGGTTGAGCGCTTACGCCAAGCTCTTGCGGATTATCGAGACAAGATCATCACCTGCCTTAAACTCGGCGGTGGTAAGCCGCTGTGGGAGGCTGAGCTTGAATTTGATGCCTCATTGCGATTTGTTGATCGATTGATCGCCTGCGGTGAGTCAGTCTATGAACGGAGCAGTTCAATCCTGGGAACTTTGCATGCCGATGCTAAGGTGGAGCTGGTTCCGCACGGGACCATGCTGGTTCACATTCCTTTTTCGGTACCTTGCTCGAGTTTTGTCAAATTTGCGTCGCTGGGGCTTTTGACAGGAAGCCCTGCTGTGATGATTGCGTCATCTCATGCCTCGCTTTTTGCGGCGCTTATGAGCTTGGTCGTGCAAGAGCTTGATTTTCCGCGCGGGGTACTCAGCATACTTTCTGGCAATTTTGAGACCTTTCGGTTAGCGGCGCAGGACAGGCGGGTTAGGAGCGTGATGTACCGCGGTTCGAAGGAACATTGCGCGACGATCCGCAAAGAAAGCTTCGACCTTTTAGGTCGGACGACGATCCTCCAATCCGGAGGTAAGAATGCTGTACTGGTCCATCCCAGCGCCAAAGTCGAAAATGCTGCTGCGGTAGCATTATTTGGTGCCTTAAAAAGCGCGGGGCAGCTTTGCTCCTCGACTTCACGCGCTTTTGTGCCATCGGGGATGCTAAAAGAGTTTTCCGATCTCATCGCTGATAAGGTTCGCACTATGACCATAGGTCCAACCGATGGGCCGAAGGACAACCCCAGTATGGGGCCGCTTTACTCTCAGAAATCTGTCGATAAGTTTCTCCGTTTCCAAACCATGGCTAAACGTGAGGCAGTTCAGACCGTCTTGTGGGGTAAAGCATTGCGTCATGAACGGCGTGGATATTTTATATCGCCCGGCGTGCATATCATGCCGCGGGTCGATCCTGCCAGCGCCTACCAGGCTAATGTTCTGCTTTTTCCGGATCTTGCTATTTACGAATACAATGATTTGGATACGGCCGTTCAAGGGGTAAATCATACCGATGCGCCTCTTGTTGTATCGATCGTGGCTGAAGACACCAGCTGGATTCCAGAGCAGCGGTTTGCTTCACCTAACATTATGATCAATGCCCCGACGGTTGAGTTCGAGGCTCACCTCCCCGTATCCGGGCGGGGCCCTTGCGGAAGTGTTCGGCATAGTGGTATAGGTTTGATCGAAGAGCTGACTTATCCTACGGCATTTGTGCGCGGAGAAGGCAATTTGCGCGTGGTCAAAGACTGGTTTGAGCACAGCCCTTCGGACAACTGATCGTCTCCCGATGAGTGACGATCACAGGCTGTGACCAATCATGGAGACGACCGTTGCAGACGCAGATCGAACGACAGGCCCATTACTGGGCAAATGACAGCATTTTTGATGCTTCTACCCGTAGCGAAATCACCAATTTGCTCAATAAAGCGGATCACCGGGAACTCGAAGAGCGGTTCTACCGAGATTTAGAGTTTGGTACTGGTGGACTAAGAGGTATTTTAGGTGCCGGATCGAGCCGGATGAACCGTTACAATGTGCGGCGCGCTGCATGGGCGCTCGGAACTTATGTGCAGAGAGTTTTCGGGGGCGAGCAGCACCGAATAGCAATTTCCTTTGACTCGCGGCATTTCTCCAAGGAGTTCGCCTGTGAAGCGGCTTCTGTATTGGCTGGCTTGGGTATCAAGGCTTTTATTACCAAAGAACTCAGGCCAGTTCCTATGCTATCATTTATGGTCAGGCACTTTGCATGCCAGGCCGGAGTTTGCATCACAGCGAGCCATAATCCACCACAATACAACGGTTTCAAGGCTTATTGGCAAACTGGCGGTCAATTGGTGCCCCCCCATGATGAGGGCGTGATTGAGGTTTATGGATCGCTTGAGTCGTTTCAAGATATCCCCCTTGTCCCCTACGAGGATGCTTTGCTTCGTGGCCTTATCACGGAAGTTAGCGACGAGCTTGATCAACCTTATTTCAAACGTGTGGCCGATCTTAGGGTCAACGACGCAGGTAAACATGATCTTAAGATAGTCTATACCCCGATCCATGGTTCGGGGTTATATCCTGTAACCGAGGCACTAAGGCACTTTGGCTTTAACAATACCCATGTTGTCGCATCGCAGGCATCACCCGATGGGAGTTTTCCAACGGTTGAATCCCCTAACCCTGAATCGCCCGAGGCATTGGCTATGGCTGTTGCCGAAGCAAAAGCCCTGGATGCGGATTTGGTCCTGGGTACCGACCCGGATTGCGATCGCGTCGGTGTCGTGGTCAAGCACGAAGGTGACTATCATGCCCTAAATGGCAACCAGATCGGATCGCTCTTGGTGGATTATGTTTTGCGTTCGTGGACCGAGGCTGGAAGAATGCCGGCTCATCCTTTTGTGATTAAGACAATCGTCACTACGGATTTGCAAGAAAAAGTTGCTCACAAATATGGTGCTGCTTGCGAAGAGACCTTG
>CAZOSN010000054.1:0-25025 GCA_964582405.1 uncultured Oligoflexales bacterium
GAAAAGAGATTGGTTCCGCGTTTCTGTCATTCCGAGCTTCCGTGGTGATCCGCTGCTCGCTTTTACCGCAGAAACTGTCTTGTTTCACTATATCATCCTTTACCTGCGAGAGACCAGACCTCGCGCCCCGCAACATAAGTCGCCCGAATGGCTCGGTCATCACCCAGAGTCATAAGCGCAAAGAGTACCTCCTCCAGAGAGCGCGCGGCCTGCACGCGACGATCCAACATCGGCGTTGCAGCCAGATCAACAATCAGAAAATCCGCGGCATGCCCAGGTTCGAGGCTGCCAATTTCGTGCTCAAGGTGAAGGCATTTTGCGCCTCCGCGCGTGGCGAGATAGAAAGGCTCGGACGGGCTCATCACATACCCATTGAGATGGGCAACCTTGTACGCAGCAAGCATGGTCTTGAGCATCGAGTATGTGGTCCCGCCGCCAACGTCCGTGGCCAGCGAAACCGGAACCTCGAGGATTTTTGCCTTCGCATAAGGAAAGAGTCCGCTTCCCAAAAAAAGGTTGCTCGTGGGACAGAATGCGACCGAAGCCCCAACTTCGGAGAGGCGCTCCCATTCGGACTCGGTGAGGTAGATGCCATGAGCAAAACTGCTGCGCGGAGTTACCAAACCATAATGATCGTAGATATCGAGGTAGCCCGCTCGATCTGGAAAAGCTGCACAGACTTTGGCAACCTCCGACTTGTTCTCGGCAATGTGCGACTGAATATATAGATCAGGCTTACTGCCCGCAAGCTGGCCAGCGTTCCTAAGCTGTTCGAGGCTGGAGGTTAGGGCAAACCGAGGCGTCACTGCATACGAAAGCCGTCCCATGCCATGCCATTTCTTGATCAAACGTTCGTTGGCTGCAAGGCAGGCTTCAGGGGATTGGATCAAATAATCTGGTGCGCCCTGATCCATCATGACTTTACCTGCGATAAGTCGCATGCCATGGCGATGAGCTTCGGCAAAAATAGCTTCGACTGAGACTTCATGCACCGTGGCAAATGCCTGAGCTGAAGTCGTGCCATTGCGAAACATTTCGGAGATCGCAAAGGCTGCGATTCTGCTCGCATGGTTTAAATCGCAAAACGCGGCTTCCGCAGGGAAGGTGTAGTTGTTAAGCCAGTCAAGCAAATCGTGGCCATGGCTTGCGATGACTTCGGTTTGGGCATAATGCATGTGGGTATCGACAAAACCTGGTAGGATGAGTCCAGAACCTGCGTCGATCACAGTCAGGGATCGCTCAGCCTCGGTAAGATTTCGATATTCGCACCTCTTTATCACCTTGCCATTTTCGATAAGCAAGGCACCGTCGCATAACTCATAAGTACTGTCAGGGTTCGGAAATTCGACGATTCGTCCGCGCATCAAGTACGCGGAATCGTGAGATGAAGTCATGGGTCGCCTTGCCTAAACTTTTTACACAAATCACAGCAGCATAAGCTAAAACGGATAGGTCGAGCAAAACATTTTCGAGGACCAATCGTCTGAACCAACCGCTGAATAGTAGTTGTCGCCATTTTCGACAAGGTAGCCATCGTAAAATCGATATGCGTACTGGCCGGAATAGTAGCAATTGTTTCCATAGGTAGTGAATTTGGTCCCTATCGAGAGATGATTGCCGTCGTAGACTCCATCGGTTTTACTCACGGACGTTGACGTTCCCAATGTATATCCAAGGTTTTGCAGAGTTCGTACATAGTAAAGACCCGTTGTTTCCGGACTCGTGGAATAGGGACCGCCAGTCGCTATCGCTCTAAGGGTCGTGCGGTACTTGGTAATGCCAAAGGCGGTCGTATAGACGCTTGATTTCGTCGAGGGCAGAGTTCCATCCGTCGTGTAATAGATTGTAGTTCCCGGCGAGCTCGAGGTAATCACCATAGTCACCGGCGAACTATAGGTCCCAGCTGAAACGCTGAAAGACGGCGCCGCGGCGGCCTCAAGAGCGTCGGTTATGGCAACTCCCGCGCCAATAGGCAAATCGACTCCAGAATTGCTTGAGAAGACTACCAGGTGGGTGGCATCGGCCGGCATAACCGTGCCTGTTGCAATCACTCCCGAAGGATTTGAGCCATTGGCAGCGATGGTGATAACAGGCGTCGAGGCGTGGGAGTCGAGCTTGGCAAGTTTGCTTTTACCCCAGTATACAGCATATCCCGTAATATCCGCTTCGTTCGAGGCTCTGATTATCTCGACCGTGCCACCAATATGCTTGTACCTTTTGTCGGTATCCGAAAAAGAAATCCCTTCCGGTGCATAGGAGGGCTTTTGCACCAAGTCGGAGATCGCGGTGCTGGTTCCCAGAGCCATCTCTCCGGCCGTATTCGCGCTCACCACGATAAGATGCGACGCCTTGTCGGGAACCGTGGTGTTCGCATCCAGCGTGTAGGTCGGATTTTCGCCTGAGACAGCCAACTCTGCTATCATAGGCTCCCCATTAAGCTTTATGGTGCTACTCTCTCCCCAGTAGATTCTATAAGACGAGATGAAAGACTCATCTTTGGCCCGCACGATAAAAATCGTTCCCGCCACCTGGCCTGAATCCTTGTCCGTATCGGTAAATTCCACAGATAGCGGTGCGTACTCAGGAACAGGCAATTTGATAGCTTGCCCTGTTCCCCCTCCCGTCGAATTTCCCTGAGTGCCGCAGGCCATGATGCCGCCAATAAGAGCTACCTGGGTCGAGACCTGCTTCAAATAAGCTGCCATACCTGATCTCCCGTCTGAATACAATGAGACATACTCCCCCCTCTAAAGCGCACTCGCCGGACATCCCAGTGTATCCGTCCAGTATGAGGTGCTATAGATTCCGTAATAAGTTGAATCGATAACCATCGCATAACCATCGTAGAACCTATAGACGGTGCTGCCGTAATTGGGGCAACTCGAAGTAGGTTGGGTGAAGGCAGTTCCCAAAGTGATTGTGCTCGACGAAAAGATGCCATCGGATCTCGAAACTGTCGATGAGTTGGCAAGCGTGTAACCCAGGTTGGCAAGAGTGTTGATCACATAAGTACTTGATGCCACACTGCTATCCTCGTACTCTGATCCCACCGCAATTGCTTTGACGGTCGTGCTGTATCCTGAAACTGTGAATGGGGTCGAGTATAGAGTCGAGCTTGAACTGGGCGTAGATCCATTGGTGGTATAGTAAATTTTTACACCCTGCAGGGTACTTGATAGCCAGATCGACTGCGGTTTGACAAATGATCCACCGCTGTTCATGGTCGGAGTCGGTGCGGTTGGCTTCAAGTCTCTGATGGCCACGGCCGCACCCGTCGTCATTTCGCCCCCCGAATTTTCCGAAAAACTCAAAAGGTACGTTGCCGTATCGGGAATAGGAGTTCCAGTTGTAATGGTTCCCGTCACATCGCTTCCGGTGGCCGTGATACTTAGAACAGGCGTATTCGCCCAAAGCGCAAGTTTTGTGGTGCTGTCAGTTCCC
This sequence comes from uncultured Oligoflexales bacterium, assembly GCA_964582405.1. Lineage (GTDB taxonomy): Bacteria > Bdellovibrionota_B > Oligoflexia > Oligoflexales > Oligoflexaceae > CAZOSN01. The sequence goes on from CAZOSN010000054.1 coordinate 3,442, forward strand.
CAGTAGATCAAGTAGCGTTTGACATCGGTTTCGTTGGCGGCTTTGGTGATCGTTACAGTACCGCCGATCAATTTGTAGGAGCTATCTGTATCGGTAAAGGTTAGTGCTGCGGGTGCATTAGCGGGAATTTTAACCAAATCCTTGACCGCAACACTGGTTCCCATCGCCATCTCACCAGCCTCGTTTTTTGATACCGCCATAAGGCGCGTCGCATCAGAGGGAAGGTCCGTGTTTTCCGGTAGATCATAAGTAACCTGAATCCCTGATACCGGGATTTCAGCGAGTGCTTGTGCGGAGTCAACTTTGGTGAAACGTTCCTTGGCCCAATAAAGGACATAATGCGTGACGTTGCTCAAATCACTCGCTGACTGTATCGTTACCGTACCCTGGCACTGATGCTCGTCGGGATCGATATCCTCAAAGCTTATGGATAAGGCTAGTTTATCGGGTATATGCCCAGGCAGGCCGGAAATACCACCAACGTCTCCACAGCCAAATAAAACCAAGGCGCATGCGCCGATACGCAATAAAAGAAAGGCGAGCTTTCTCATATTCTCTCCTCAAGGTGTCGTCTAATATCACCATGCGCTACTGATTTTCGGCGAATCAGGAAGACAAATGAGTCCTTTACTGGGAAATGTTTGCCTTGCAGCAGATAGGTAAAGCGCACGGAATGCCGCACTCGGTCGGTTGAAATTCTGCCAGCGGAAATACCACGTTGCAGCAAGACGGGTCGGCAAAATCAGCTACTGGAAAAATCAAAACCTGCTACTATGAAAGCAGAGTGGCTCCTCTTGAGCGGTTTAAAAGGACCTTGCCTATGTCCAAAATATCCACCCCAGTCTTTCAAGCATTAATTCTTATGACGGTCGCCCCAATAAGCTGCGCCAGCGACGACTTTGTCCCTGCGAATGAATCCGCACTCATTCAATCCGGAGGTATTGAGATCCCGGCGTCACCAGCCTTCTTGCTCGCGCTGAACAATGGCCCGGCAAGGCACATGTACGAGGCGCTCAACTTGCCCGAAGAAAAGACCGACTGGGGCGCTCGCAAGGAATTTAGGGGTTATGTCGCGATTCAGTGTGGCAAATACCCTCCGCAAGGCGGGGCGCCAAGGCCGTGCACGATCCACAGGCTCATTGATCCAGCCACGAGGACGCTAGGAGATATCCTGCTTAGTGCTCAAATAAATCAGGCCGCCGCGATATACGATGCGCTCGAACTTCCAGAGATCGATCAAGGTGGAATGAAATACAAGGAACTTGCCACTTTTACTGCGGTGAATTGCCAGTATTCGGCAGCCCAAACCAAAACTCCTGTCTACGCCTGCACGATTCTTGATCCAAACTTCACGTCGCTCAAGCCCGGATCTGACAATATTTCCAAAGATTCAGAGTCTGAAGACGACTCGGATTGACCTCAACCGGCCGCGCGAACTAAAAACTGGGCTCAAAGGGGGACCAAGGCAAAGAACGATAGCAGAAAGGACTTTGCTACCGACGAAAGAGATCATACCTGCAGGTAAAATTGTGTCCTTCCAAATTTCTGCGGTTAGAGTGAACCTCTTTTTTCCACAGAGACTGGGAAGGACAGAAACACCGAAAGGTTCATGTTTCGCGCACTGGAGTCGTGATACTTTGAGACCGCAATGCACGACTAACCCTACTGCGTTAAGTCGATGATTGCTGCGTTGCTTGCAAAAAAAAAATCCTCATTTACCAAAATGTAAACTGCGGTTTTTTCCCTGCCGCGCGCCTTGCACTCCCCGACTTAACGCAGTAGGGCTAACCCGGCGCACGTTTGCGCCGGGAATCAATTAACCTTTCCAGCCAGCCTTGGCAGCACAAGCTTCGTCGGCAGCTTTGTTTGATTTTGCCCAGCTATCAAGCGAGCCAGCTGCTGAGTCCGGCATTTTTTCCCAGACGCATTCACACCATTTGTTCACGACATCAGCGGTTTGCCCCTGATCAGACTGCATGTCTTTGCATTTTTTCATGTCATTAGCTTTTTCTGCATTCTTATCGGCTGCAAATGCATTGCCTCCAAGCACCATCAACCCAACTACCGCGCTAACCTTCAACTTTCTCAACATCGTCTAACTCCTCGCAGATAAATCCATTTCGTTCCGAACCTTACCATAAAGTTCAGAAACGATTTTCGCATACTATAAGAAGAACCTGCTACTGCACAAATTTCCCAATAAGACAGTACATTCGTAGGACACCGGTAGAATGCGAAAGTATCCTATGAATCTAATATTTATTATTTAAAGTGCAAGCGAAAACACGAATACCTGCCAGGTAAACCTCCTGATAGGTGTATCCGCAATCACGAGAAGGTTCATGCCTTTGCGTTGTGACAAGCACCGAAAAAGTGCGTCAAATTAGCTTACTATGCAAGCTTTGGGAATTCCGAGCAAGATAGAGAGAGGATTTGAGGCCACAAAATTGATGGTAGATTTCGGAGCTCATTCAAGAAAGATGATCAAATCAAGCAAGGATAAACGCGAGCCAAGTTCTTGGTGCGACGATCATGCGAAGGGAGCCATTATTCGGCTCAAGATACAACCTCGTGCGTCATCAACCCAAATCGTTGGACTATTCGGCGATAATCCGCGTTTAAAAATCCGACTGGCGGCCCCACCCATTGATGGAAAGGCCAATGAAGCGTTGCTAAAGTTTTTGCGCGAAGTTCTCGCCGTACCTCTGTCTCGACTCTCAATTGTTCGCGGCGAGACAGCAACCACGAAAGATGTTCTTTGCTTGGGCATGACGCGGGTGGAGATTGAAGGACATCTTAAGCCATGGCTTGACAAGGTACTTTAGCGTGTCGCGGGCAGTAAATTTTTTCTTTCCAAATTCTCACACCCTTGTTAAGAGGCGACGAGTCGCTGCCAAATTTTTCGACATCTGACGATAAAATGGCCGCAACCGCTGGGGATTTCTAGCTGAAATCCTTATGAAAAAACCTGGCCCCGGCCTTGCAACCATAATCCTGACAATAAATATGTCAAATGACCATTTTTTCAGGAGATTATTATAATGAAGAATCTATTGTGGACCGCTACCCTATTGGCAGCAGTTATAGCCTGCGATGGCAAAGGCTCTTCGAGCTCGGTGAATGCGGAGGCAACAGCTCAGACAGGCATGAAATTCGACGAAGCCGCTCGTAGGTCTTACCAAAGCTGCTTAAACAACCTCACCCGCATTGTTAAACGACCTTTCTACAAGGATGCTCAGCAAAACCTAATGGGTGCACCGCAGGAGGTCCATACCTTGATCGAAAGATCCGAAGTTATGCAAGAATCACTGAGTTTGACGGCGTGTGAGGCCTTTCCTGGTGGCCGCAACTGCTTTGATACCGACGAAAAGTCTGCACTGACTAAATACCAGGCGGCAAAAGGCTCTAAGACAGATAAACCCTCGGCTAAAGGTAGTGTTCACGCGGCACTAAAGTCCATCTACGACTCGCCCCAAAGATCTAACTATCATTCCATCCAATGGTCGCAAATCGATATCGCGATGCGCTGCCTCGGTGGTGAGTTTAACCGCTAGAATAATATGGAAGAGCCGGGGGCCCAACCTGCCCCCGGCCTCTTTGCGGACGCAGACAGAGATCGACCAGGGAGTTCTCAGACGGAACCTAATCCCCTTGAAAACCTATCCAGGATCCCTAGATATGAAAAACTGCTTGCAATCTTCGCCAGGGTGACCTAAGCGAGCCCTGCATCAGCAACTTGTTTTGGGGATTATAAGATATGAAAAATATGATTTTTTTTGGCTTAATTGCGCTCGCAACCAATGCATTCGGTTACCAGCCGCTCACCTGTGACGAGGCATCCGAAAGCTATACTGCCGAAAAGAATGAACTCAAGGCCGACCTGGATAAAAAACTCGCCGATTGCGAACTCCTCGTCGAGAACGCTGGCTTTGCGTGCATCCAGGCCGCAGCTCAAAGCTACGACCAAGCCTTGGTTGATCTTGACGACAAGTATCGCGAAATCTGGCTGACCTGCTGGCCATAATCAGCTGCGGCAGCATCCAAGCAAGCGGCACCAACGATTGATTGTTCACCAATTTTCATGGGGGCGCCCTGCCCTGCAACCACGTCCCCTGTTGTTCGTTTACCAATCATGGTAAACTTACCTTACCCAGGTTGGAGTCAGCCATGAATGTTGGTCGCGCGCCGCGATGGATAATTTCCATAGTTCTAAGCCTATCGTCTAGCTGCAATCCAACGCTCTCACCAGAGCAAGACCGAGCCAAATCTCTCCCTTTGACGACGAATTCAAAGATCAAAGGATTTGTCGCGACTGCCACCGATTCTACCAGCGTCGAACTAACTTGGAGCGCTAAGGCTCTCGGTGATGGCGAGACCGTGCGCGTCGGGGTGCTCGCGTCAGCGATCGCCATCGACGACTGCTCCAATGCCGATAGGCCTACCAAAGGCGAGTCTATGACCATAGCCAACCTTAAATCCGGCACCAACTACACATTTTATCTTTGTGTGTTCCGCGATGACAAACCTGACCCGCAATCGATCATGGTCGCGACAGCCGAAACCCACGTGAGTGATGATGCGACCTGCGTCGAAGGATCTTCTATCCTCGTTAACACGCCAGGCACGCGCAACGTCACTTGCCAAAAGTGTGGCTCGGATAAGGCCTACATGGAAGTTCCGCTCAAGGAGTGTGGGAATCAGCCTAGCTGTGAACCCAATGGCGCAATTTTTCCCGACCCATCCGGTCCTGGCTGCCGGATTTGCGTCGATGGCGCGCTGATCACTCCGCATGAATTGCAACATTGTAAGATCTGCAAGGCAGGTGATATCCGCGACGCCCTCCAGGGGGCGTCTGCACCCTGTCAAATATGCATAAATGGCGCATTTCAGGATGCCGAGCAAGCTCAGCAATGCCAAAAGCAGCCTCCAAATCAGTCAGAATAACATAACTCCAGGGATCGCTCCAAAAGACCCGGCAATGCCCGACTTGCCGCAAAGATCGCAGCTCGGAGCTTGGGATGCTCCGATAGCAGCAGAGCAGATCGGGTTACAATTCGGTAGTTTTGCGTGGCCCGAAGCATGTCCTGGGCCAGCCGATTGCCACAAGGCAATGCCTTGCCGCTCAATTCAGCCTGAAGCGCCAGGGCCTGATGGACGCCGAGGCTTATCCCCTCGCCCGTTATGCCGTCGGCAAAAAATAACGCATCGCCGATCAGAAAAACGCCGGGCGGCAAACTCCCCTTTGTCATGAGTCCCATCGGACCGTGGCTCGACCAGCTTTGTACCTCCAGCTCAAGCCCGGGCCACAGCTTTCGCATGTAAGCCGTGAGCTCGCTACGTGGCAGGACTTCGCGAGAAGGCATCAAGAAGGCAACCCCGGTTTTACTCGGTAACGGCGTAAGATAAACCTCACGACCCCGTTGCCAATGAATCTCGACCATGGCCTTAGGGACGGACTGGGTGGAATAGCCATGATAGCCGATTCTTCCGGGTCCGAATGGCTCTCGATTGAGCCCTAAGAGCTTGACAACCGTTGAGTGCAATCCATCCGCCCCGATTACCACGGGTGTTGTCAGAATCCGATGGGACGGTTGACGATCTGTGGATTCGAAGGCAGCTAGATCGAGTTCCCAAGTATCCATAGCCCGCCGCATTCCGACAAGCCGCATGTGCGGCAAAAGCTCAACTCCAATAGCTTTGGCTTCATCAAAAAGAAGTTGGCTCAGGGCGGTGCGCGGTATTCCCCAGCCATGCCCTTTGCGAAAACAGACGCTTACTGACGAATTCGCATCGAAGCATGTTATACCTGCAAACTTTTGTCCCACGCGACAAAGCATCGCCTCGGTGATCCCGAGCCTATGCAACGCTTCGACGCCCCAAGGTAAAATCCCCTCGCCACAAGGTTTAGCTCTCGGCCACATGCCCCTTTCTACCAGGGAAACTTGCCGACCTGAACGAGCCAAAGCAATAGCCGCGGCAAGCCCAACAGGCCCGCCGCCTATGATCACGATCCTATTCATCGCGTCGTGATTCCTAATTGCCCAACGAGGGAGCGTGCGAGAAAACGCAGGTTGCCCATAGCGCGCGGGCCTTTCAGTGTTGACTCCTGAAAAAGCTTCCGAGCTCTTGAACGGCTTAGCTTGCCCGATGAGGTACGCGGGAGCGTGCCAGGCGCCACAAGCTCGATCACAGCGGGTTCAAGCTGCAACCTCTGCATAATCTTGCTGCGAATCTCAGCACAGACGCCCTTGTCTTGGCCCTGAACGGCTCGCTCAGCTATGATAACAAGGCTTTCGCTATCCACATCGAGATCTTCGACTGAAAAACACACAACGCAGCCCGACCTGACTCCATCAATACCCAAGAGACAGGCCTCGATCAACGCGGGGTCAAAATTGCGACCTCGGATGATAACCGTGTCCTTGGCGCGGCCATAGAGAAAAAGTTCGCCCTGGTTAACGAAGCCCAGATCACCAGTATCCAGCCAATCCTCGGTCACTGAACGAGGGATCCCAGGACTTTGGACAAAAACATGTCCCAATCGGTTAGCTTCAAGTGTCTTGCCCGAGTCTGAACGGATCTCCACCTCGACTCCGGGAAATGGTCGCCCCAGACCCGCCAATGACAGGGTTTCCTCCGTTGGCGCATCCCTCTCCACCACATGCCCTTCTTCGGACAAGGCGGCAGCATCGCAATGCATCCACCGCGGAGACTCATGCCACGAGTTCATCGTGACTGCCAGCGTTGTTTCCGCTAGGCCGTAGCCAGGGGTCAAAGAGCGCGGATCAAACCCCACGGGCCCAAATTTTGTGCAAAATTTTGCCATCGTCTCAGGCTGTATCGTCTCGGCAGCACAAATCGCCATGCGCCAGGAGGATAAATCAAGGCCAGACGTGTCTGTAATCTTTTTGGCCGCGACCCCAAAGGCAAAATTTGGCGCAGGTGAAATATGGGCGCGCCGCTCGGAAATCGTTTCAAGCCAAAGCCGAGGCCGAGCCAGAAATAGCTCGGGGGCAATAAGGGTTATTTCACTTCGGCAAGCCAGGCTCACCATGAAGGTCCCAAACAAGCCCAGGTCGTGATAAAGAGGAAGCCAGCTAACACCTACCACCGGTTCGACAGCAGGAAACCGCCCCGTAATCACCGCGAGGTTAAACATGATGTTGCGGTGGCTGATAGGAATCGGTTTGGGTGCCCCAGTGGTTCCTGAGCTAAATTGAATCACGGCAGTATCATCGGGGTCTGGCACGACCATCACGGCTCTTGACGCCGAGCCGTTACCATCCAGAGCTTTGGCCGCAATAAGGGGAACCTTGGTCGTGCCACGCATGAGGCCTATGAGCCTTTGGTCGCACACCACATAGCGAGCCGACACCCGATCTATCATCCCGGCCGTCTGCATTTGCCACTCCGGTAAAAATCCAAAGCGCACGGGAGGGTACAGCGCGCAGGGTATGGCCCCTGCAAGCATCGCACCAAAGAACAGGTCATAAAACGCAGGCTCAGTCGGCATAATGAGCACGATCACATCGCCCGATTTGACGCCATACTGGTGGACGAGTTTGGCAGCAGTTTGCTCGGCACGGTCTCTGATTTTAGGGTAGCGCAATTCGGTCAATTCCGAGCGCCCATGAAGGATTCGCACCAGCCCAGTATCGCCAAAAGCAGCCTGGTTAAGAAGATCGACAACGGTCTCGGCTAACATGCTAGCTCCTGCTCTATCAAACGGATCAGATCGAGAACCGTGCAAGGCGGTCTTTCGGGATCATCGCGGATAACAACCTGGAATCGGTTCTCGGCTTCTACGGCCAAAGTAAGCAGACCCACGCTATCAAGCCCAAGATCATCCGCGAGCCGTTGGTCAAAACTGATTGGTCCTTGAACAGCGCAGTGTTCACGAAGGATGGCAGACAGAAGACTTAGGATTTCGTCGCGGCGAGATTCGGACATAGAGGCCCTCAAGATTCAGTAAGTCTCGATCTTATCACAATTTTTTGGATCATCCAGCAGCTGAAAAAAAGGCCTATGTCGAGTAAGCACAATCAACCTGTCGGCTGCAGTGTGGCAAGTACTTGAACCTCAGACAAACCAAGATTTTCAGAACTGCGCTCCCTGTGACAAAAATACCGCTGCGCTATTCTGAAAACCTTTCCTTAACATCCTTCAAGCTATGGTACTTTGAAATTGATCCCTTGATGCCCCCCTCAGCGCACGGACAAGTACGATAACCTGACGCGCTGAAACCGACTTGAATGCCCGGTTCAATCGATTTCAGATTGCACTTCTATCCCTTTGCTATAGGCGAAAAACCTGATATGTTCTCCCTATATCACGATTTTTTCATCAGACTCTTACCGAGAGGTCTCACAGTTGAGGTCTTACATCGAGCAGGTTATCAAAGGTAGACGTGGGGTATTCATACTTGCCATGACCTTTGCCTTGGTCGTCGTCACGACTAACAAGCTATATCAATTCGAAGACAACACCACACGCATTTCAGCAGGAGACTCTGAAGACTATCTTATGATGTCTCAGAAGGCACCAGGTTTGCCGGATTCTCATGACCGCAAGGTCGTCAATGAAAGCGCGCAACGAATCTTTGGTCCCATTGCCGTTGGCGTGCTCGCCAAGACGTTTTCCGTGACACATGCCACGGTGTTCCGGGTCGCCGTGGTCGGACTGGTATTTGCGTGCGTGATCAGCCTCTTTTTTTTATTGGGCGCGCAGGGGTTTAGCTATCGAGCCATGATTCTTGGGCTCGCACTCTATGCTTTTAATCCCTACGCGTTGCGCTTTACGCTATCATTTCCCGGCATGATCTCGGACCTTATCTTCGGACTGGGTCTGATCTGGCTCACGCGCGCGCTTCTATCCTGCAATGGACTGCTTTTGATTGGGAGTGGCGCACTCATGATCCTTGGGCGCCAGACCGCACTTGCCACGATGCCCTGTGTTCTCGCCTGCCTTATGATTGATCCAGGGTGGCGACGCAAATCATCCTGGCTGCGACTCGGCCTAGGGGCAACGTTCCTAGCCGTCCTGATTTCTGCCTATCACCTGTTTTCATTCCTTTCTGCGGATTTTTCCACGCGTTCTGCACTCGGAACACAATTCATATTTGGCCTCTTTCAATGGATCCAGGAGCAATTTGATGTTCAGATCCTTGCGATCTTTGTTACCCGGGGACTGCTAACGATATTCTTGCCTATGGTAGTATTGCTCGCATCCACACGCTGGTATCCGCGGAGGCTGAATCGTCCACAGGTGATTACTTTGGTTCTAGGTTTGTCGGTCATGGCTCAGCCATACTTAGCCGGCCCCTACATCACAGAGGGGAGCGTGCAACGGCTTTCGGTCCTCGGACTTGTTCCTCTTCTTACCTTTTTGCTTCTGTCAATTCCCACCCGAAGATTCGATTCCATGTCACCCATGCATTTTGCGGGTTTATTGGGTTTGATCTTTCTGGGATCGTTTCACCATAATCTATCCAATATCGGGTTTTTATTGCTTTCAAAAACCTCGTTTCCGCTGTTCCATTTCACCCTGGGCGCGATCGTTGCGTTTATGGAGCTGAAACAGAGCACAAAAGAATCCTATCATGAAACCACGCCCTGTGAAGGTCGGCTATGACTATCGATACGCCCCTGCGCGTAATTTTCGTCACTCAGGATGAGCCTTTCTATCTGCCTATTTACCTAGAGCAGACTTTACTGCAACTACCTGATTCAATTGAAGTTGCGGCTGTTATTGCCCTGAGCGCGAATCTCCCTGGCAAGAATTTCTTACAAACGTTGAAATACTACATGGAGTATTTTGGTCTAGCCGTTTTTACCTACATGGCAATTCTTCGGTTGCGCTATTGGTTCGCAACCCTGATAGCGAGTTGGCGGCACCATGGTTCGCTTCATTCGATTAAATCGGTATGCCAACGCTACAACATATCCTACTTGTCGCCCCAGTCGATCAACCAGACAGAGACGCTTGAGGAGATCAGGCGTCTCAAACCCCATATCGTGTTTTCTCTCGCTTGTCCTCAGATTTTCCGACACGGAATACTTGGAATACCAAGCCTCGGTTGCCTCAATATCCACTCTTCGCTGTTACCCAAGCTGCGCGGCATCAACGCTAATTTTTGGGCCATGCAACAGGGTGAGACAAAATCGGGGGTGACAATTCACTACATGAACGAAGGGATCGATGATGGAGCCATCGTGGCCCAAAAAGAGATCCTCATAGCCCCGGATATGTCGCTCCATGATCTGTATATGACCGTCATTGGAGTCGGCTCTCGGTTGATCAGTGACGCACTTATCGCGGTACGTGAAGGTGCCGTGCAGTCCATCGCTAGCCATGAGACCGCATCAAGTTATTTTAGCTTTCCCGAAAAGGCCGATGTCAAAATCTTCCGCCAAAGGAAGAAGCGGTTTTTTCGATACCTATGAGCAAGCCAATGTCCAAGAAATTCGCATTTACCCTCGACCTCGAAGCTGACCATGCGGGGATCGGTAATACCTACCATATTTTCACTCAGCCTGACCGGATTGAGTCGGTGCTGCGGCTACTCAGCAGTTATCAGGTCAAGCTTACAGCCTTTGTCGTGGGAGAATTGTTCGAACGGTACCCTCATATCATCGAACTATTTGCCCGGTATGACACTGAGTTTGAGCTGCATAGCTATAGCCACAAGCTCGATGAGCCTGATTCTGCAGCCGAAATAGAGCGCGGCATGGTCGCCTACGAGGCGTTTCTAGGGCGCCTTCCCCAGGGCTATCGCGCTCCGCAGGGAATTATTACCGATGCCGGATTGAAACGCCTGGTTGACTATGGGTTTGTCTACGATGCAAGCGTATTCCCCTCCTACTTCCCCAAGCCCTGGCGCTATCTATTAAAGAAACGTGCGATTCATTGGCACGCTGAACACCCTATTGTCGAGATCCCCTTCACTTCGATTACGCCGTTCAGGATCACGTTGAGTCTCTCCTATGTAAAGCTTCTCGGTTATCCTGCATACCAGACCATGTTTCAGTTGTTTGGGCTGCCGGACTTCATTTGTTTTGATTCGCACCTTCATGATTTTGTCTCTATGGATGACTCCTACCAGAAGCTTCCACCGTTTTGGCGAGCCATCTATGGCCGCAACCGCCATGAAGGGATGGATATCTGCGAACGCCTTCTTCTATCCGTGCTTGAGCGAGGCTATGAGTTTTCTTTCGTCAGCGAGGTTTACCAAGACTTTCTTAAAAAAAAGCCTGCTCCCAACCAACCGATCTTACTTTCCTGACGTCAGCAGAGCTGAGCGCCTACCGAGCAAACATTCTTAGTTCGACTTCGGCCATTTTTTTGTCGCGAAATTGCCAAACCCTTTGGGGCGCAATGCGTGGGCACAAAAATCACCGGAGCGTATCGGGCATACATGATGATGATTTTCATGCCCGCAACGCAGCACCACACAAGGGTTTGGTGATTGCAGCAGAGAAAATGACCGAAGTCGAGCTTAGTGCATGCTCAGGGCGGCGGTCCTGAGCGCATACTCTTCTTTTTTGATCCGATAACTCAAAAGAATGGCGTTTGCGATTGAAAATGCCAAAGCCACCTGCCAGAGACCATAGATCAGCGGAAGACCAGCAATTTCTAAGGCGACACCCCAATAATTGGGATGAGCCACGTAACGGTAGATTCCCTTCTTTATGCGTGGCGTACGCGGGAGAACCACGATCGTCACCGTCCAGCGATTTCCCAAGGTTTCAATTGCAAGATGGCGCAAGCATTGCCCTAGAAGAAAAAGTACCGCACCAAGTATCAAAAGCTTTTGATCGACCTCATGGGGCAGAAAACTCCCCATCACGATCGCAGCCAACCAGCCTGCGTGCAGAACCTTCATCACTATAAAATGCCCACCGCGAAACTCACGGCCGCCCTGACGAAGCAGGGCCGAAACATGCTTTTTTGATCTTCTGAGTTCGTTAAGCCGTTGCAGGCCCACAAGGGCAACAAGCGTGAGAAAACCTAAATGCGCAGAATTCATACGGGAGCCTCAACCAGGATCGCCTCGGCGCAAAAGGCGGGCCCCATGGCAGTCATAAGCCCCCAAGATCCTGGGCGCGGACGCGCTGATTTCAGGGTCTCGGCCAGCACAAAAAGCACGCTGGCTGAACTCATATTGCCGTACTTGTTTAGCGATGCATAGCTCAGACCAAGATCGTCGTCGCTGATTTCAAGCGCCGCTGCCATAGCTTTGAGCACCTTGGGGCCTCCGGGGTGGCTTATAAAAAATGACAGATCCGACCGCCGCCTGCAAGCCCGATCAAGCAAGGCATCGACGACACCCGGGACAAAGCGGGTGACAATGTCAGGAACTTCCGCGCTCAAAACCACTTTAAAGCCATCATCGACGATATCAAACCCCATGACCCCTTCGGTGTTAGGGAAGAAGCTGCTAAGCCAAGTGTCAAGCCTCAGAAGACCGTTCCGCGCGAGCGGATGCTCATCGCCCGCCATGAGAACAACTCCTGCGCCATCGCCAAATAGCCCACTTGAAATAATATTTGCGATACTCAGATCCGATTTCTGAAGCGTGAGCGAACACAGTTCGAGCGCACAAACCAGCCCAACCTCATTAGGATGCCCCTTGAGGTAGTCCGCCATTCGCGCAAGACCCGCCACGCCTGCCACGCAGCCAAGCCCAAATAGCGGAATCCTTTTGGTGTCGGGTGCAAAAGGCAAACGGTTCATAAGCCTCGCTTCTAAGCTTGGAACCGCAAGCCCCGTGACGGTCGAGGAAAGGATACAGCGCACCTCACCCGCCGCACAGTTGGCCATAGCCAACGCTTCGCTCACAGCCTTTTCCAGCATTGGCATGCCAGTACTGATAAACGCCTCGTTGCGAGCCCGAAGACCCGAAAGCTCTGAATAGGAATCAAGGGGAAGGGCCAGATGCCGTCCGGACACCAGCACATTATGATGCAGGCTTTCCAACCTCGTGGGGTTAAAAAAATGCTCGCGCCATTCCTCACGCAGCATGGCGATTAATTCATCCTGCTCATAGTAATTTGGTGGTGTCGCGGTGGCGACGGCGATGACATAAGGCAAGACGGGCTCTCCAATATTACATTAATCACCAGACACCCAGGAAACTCCAGCAACATTCTTGCCAAAGCCTCAAAGCCACAAACGCAGCAAATTGAAGCCTACGTTTAATCAAAGATTCTGGCACACAGTTTGCGCTTTGGCCAGCCAACGATTAACATAGTGGTAGCTTCGAGGAGTCCGTATGAATTTCTCTACCCTTGGGATAGGAATAATCCTGACGATCCATACCTCCCTGTGTTGCGCCGTAACATGGGAGGAACAGGCTGAAAGGCTTCAATTAATCTCAGCTAGTCTGATGGAAAACCTGCCAGTGTCCGCACCTGTCGCTTCTGCTGGACGCGTTGGCTTAGAGAACCGCATTTCTTTTTTGCCTGAGCTCAACCCGCAGATAGGCTCGAAACACGAAAAAGTACCATCAGCACCAATTCATGCGATACCGACGCTGTCTCTGGAAGGTTACAGCATGCGCTGTTTTGCAGGTTATTTGGTACCTGGCCTGGAGGGCTTGATGGGGCTAAATGCCAAGTTAACCCAATCAACGATTGGCCTAGAATGGGTACCCGATTGGGATGGAATCTACACATCCCTCGGCGCACAGCGCACAACGGGCACATTGGTGGGAGCTATTACGGCATCGGATGCCAACGACGAATTTTCGCTAACGAGCACAGAATTTCATGCCGCTCTCGGATTTCACGGCGGCCCGTGGTTTGGGAACATTCTCTTGGCAAAAAAATCAACCGAAAGTCGATTTTCCATTCCAGCCGATGCAACCGAAGTCACTCTCAATGATGAGTTAAGCGGCAGTTCTCCGCCCTTGGCGACCCAGGCAATGCTTGGCCTCGAGTTTTGGGGCGTGCAGCGGGTGGCTTTTGGCATCTTGCATCAGGACAAGCGCCTGACGATGCCGCGGCTTGTGCTAGATTTCGGGATGGGATTTTAAAATGCGCTACTTCTGTTTAATCTTGATCTTCCCCACTCTCATGAGCTGCGAGGCATACGATCTGGGCGCCGAGCAGGCTGATCATGTTGCGGTCGCCTCAGAATCGCCGGCATGGGACAACGGCATCGGCGAGCTGGTCTCAAAAAAATGCGCAAGCTGCCACACTTCAAACCGATCAAAATTTGTCCCACAAAATACCCCTGAAGCCTATGACTCGTTGGGAAGCCAAGCTTTTTTTACATCCTCGCAGGTCTTAGCTCGGGTCATCGCCCGGGTCGAAAACACCGAGGTCCCAATGCCGCCTAATTTCGCCACCCCGCTTTACGAGGACGAAAAGTCCGCCCTCATCACCTTTGCGAAAGAGCGCCTAACGCAGGAGTGATCTCGCAACGGCTAGGCTGAGGCTACCTTGCCACCACCCAAAATAAGCCCTGATGGCCCACTACTACAAAGAGCTCTTGCAAACAGGCTCTAAATCTGAAGCATCCGATCTATCGAGACCTTTGCCTTAGCGATGACGGCAGGATCGAGTTTTACTTCGTGTTGCAGATGTTGCAACGCGGCTAGAGTATCCTCAAGAGTGATTTGCGCCATATGAGGACAACGCACCGAACAAAGGCGAAGCAACTCTTTGGAAGGCATGGCAGCCATGATGTTATCGCCCATCGCACACTCAGTCAGTAGCAGATAGCGCGGTGCATCGACGTCTCGGACATATTGAATCATTCTGGCCGTAGAGCCCGAGAAGTCACTGGCTTCAACGACGTCGGGTGGACACTCAGGATGGGCTAAAACCACAACATCCGGAAATTGAGCGCGCACCTTGTTGACATCATCCACCGTGAATTGATCATGAACCTCGCATTTGCCGTGCCACCCGATGAATACTTTATCGATCGTGGTGTCCGGCATGGAAGGAAGCTTTTCAGGAAAAATAACATGCTTGCCAGTGTCGCGCGCAACATTTTTGGCAAGATACTCGTCGGGGACAAAAATCACGGTATCGCTATCCAGAGAGGCCACGACCGCCGCCGCGTTACCCGAAGTGCAGCAGATGTCAGTCTCGGCTTTGACTTCGGCATAGGTATTGATGTAGCTCACCACCGGCACACCCGGAAAACGTGCTTTAAGTTTGCGTAAGTCTTCAGCCGTGATGCTCGATGCTAGAGAGCATCCTGCCTTTAGCGAGGGAATCAGCACCGTGCGTTCGGGATTGATGATTTTGGCAGTCTCTGCCATAAATTCTACACCGCAGAAGACGAGGACCTCCTTGTCGGTTTCAGCGGCTTTCCGGCAAAGCTCGAGCGAATCACCTCGGGCATCGGCCACCCCGTGATAGAGAGCAGGCTCCATATAATTATGTCCGAGAACCAGCGCATTGCGCTTTTCTTTCCAGGCGTTGATTTGGGCAACCAATCTGGCTTTCTCGTCAATCTCAAATGCCGGGATCAAGTGCGAAAGTTTGGCGTGAAGCATGCCGCGGGTATAGGCCAAAACTGCTGGCGAAACGATGGGGTTTGATTCGATCATGGTGGCCTCGCTACGACTTTGAAGTAAAACGGCGCCAAAACTCTCTAAGTCTTGGCGCCGGTCAAAGTATAGCGATTCTATCGATTATTCAACCAACTTGAAGGTCGAAATTTCGGATTCGGAACCATCGCTCAAGCGACCCTTCCTAAGGGTACCCGATAAGGTCTTTGGAGATTCGGAAGCATCCAGCACGCCCTCAGCGAGTTTCAGAGTTTCCGTGCCATTGGCTGCCAGAATTTCTCTACCTTCGTCGCCAAGTTTACAGATACCAACGATGGTGTAACTGGATGAACCAAACGTCACCGTACCCTTGGAAGCCTCAAACGTATAACCGCTCGAACACTTTGGCGAGCGCGCCGGAAGTGGGCCGGTCTTCAGACCGGAATAGCTCAAGTTCTTGTCGGCTGCATGCCCCTTCATACCAAACGGAAGGGTGCCGTCGCCGCCGCGACCTACCGACGTGAATGCCAGGCATATCACGATAGCTAAAATACTCTTCATCGATCTTCCCTTCATGATAAGTCCTCTGTGGTTGTTGACTCTGGTTGTTTAATCGCGAAAGATTTTTTCTCCAGCTTGTCAGGAATTACAGTGGCCGAAGGAGCTTTATCATCTTGCATAGTTGTGGAGGCCAGTTTGTAGCCGTAGCGCCCCGAAAGCAGACACACAGGCTGGTCCTCGTAGCGCTCAATCAACCCCCTCACGCGCCGCGCAATATCAAAAATCCGCGGATCATGACTCTTAGCCACATAGGGTTGATCGGGCCACAAGAATTGAGCAATCTCTTCCTTGGCCACAAAGCGGCCTTCCTTGAAGAGTTTTTCCATAAAACTGTACAGAAGCGGCTTGTCATGCAGCGGGATCCAATCACCGTGAACACAGACCCGCTTATGATCCGGATCAAAGCGCAGTGGCGCATCGATAGAATAATCATTATCTTTGAACTGCTCGTTGACCAGGTAGGTCAAGTAAACAGCTTCATCGGGATTCATGTAGCAGCGCAGCATGCGCAAATGAGCCACGAGCAGCTCACGCTTGGACTGGGACTGAGCGAGCTTAGCTAGGCTATAAAGGGCCTTGATCACAAAATAATTCCATCGCTTGCGCGATGCTTTGCTAATCACATCATAGAGCAGATTTTCTGCGAGCTCAATCTGGCTATCGACCGTGGCATAAATGTTCGCCTTGAGAAGCTCAAAGCTCAGCAAACTATCGAGAGGCACAGCAAGACAGAGCTCTTCGAGTTCTGGCAAAAGTCCGAGAAGTTCGCTGTGACGCTTCGTGGTAAAGAAGACGTTGGCAAGGCCGATAAGAGCGCGGTAGTAGTCGCTCACCGTCTCGCTGCGGTCAGCGAGGAGACGAAAATCTTTCTCAGCTTTTTGATAGTCGTTATCGAGGTAGGCAATCCTACCGGCGACATAAATGAACGACTCAGAATCACGGGGAGCAGTGGATGCAAGCTGAGCAAGAATCTCGTTGGCTTCCTTAACGCGATGCATCTCGAAAAGGGCCTGACTTTTTAGGATAAGAAGTGTTGTCTGCTTATTAGGGTCGGCTGGTGTGCCCATGCCCTGAATTGCCTTGAGCGCCTCACGGAATTCACACTGATTGAGCAGTTCCTTGATAGATTCGGTCGTATGCGTCATACCCAGATCCCATCGCAACGAAACTTGAATGTCAAAGACCTTAGCTGATCGAGCCTAAAGCAAGGGTAGCAAGTTTTTGACGCGGATGTCATCTTAATATTTTCTCAATCTCAAATTCGTCCGGCTTTCTAGTTCGCCGCACTTTGTTCGGAATATGGCCAATATGAACGTTCCCATCACAAAAGTAAACCTAAAAATCAAATCTCCTCGGGCATGAACACGCTGTCGCTGCTATGATCCAAGGAAATCGGCTCATCCAGATCCAGAAGTTTCTTACTGAGCAAGCCTTTCGCATACAGCTGGCAAAAAATGGTCAAAATCAGGCCATACCCGGCCGCAGCGGTGACAAAGGTACCTGCAAATATTGCAATGAGTCCAGAAGCTTGCATGGAATACTCCTCACGGTGACCCCCGAGGGACTGCAAGGTGTATTCCAAATTGGCGGCTCTATCGAGGGACAGACATAATGAGGTCAAAGCGGCTCTCGCACTAAAAATGCGGCTCTCGCACTAAAAATGCGGCTCTCGCGCAAAAAACGCGGCTTTCGCGCTATTGGCTGAGAAACGTCTTAATCTTGGTACGCTCGTCATCGGTAATGGCAAGCTGAGTCGAGGAGGCGTTGGTAGGCGGCATGTCTTTCACTGTCACGACTCGAGATATTACCGTGCTTTTATTGGATTTTAGCAGGGTCTCATTGTCAACGTAAGCATTTTGGGCGGCTCCAGAACTGTGGCAGGTCGTCCCACCGCACCGGTTGGTGAGGACAGAATTGACCTCCTCAAACGCAACCGAAGCTGCGGCCGGGGTGTCCTCGGTGCTGCTTTTTGACCCGCATCCCGCGAATGCAAGCACGACACCGCAAGCCGCTATCGCTTTAGCGATCCCGATTGAGCTGAGCTGCACTCGGCGGGATTCCATTTTCTTTAACATTCCGTATTCCCCCATTTTTTCGATCGTGGCCAAAAGTCCCTCACCCTTAAGTTTAGCAAACAGCAGCGGAGCTTTGGGAAGTCATCACGGCAACAGTCTAATTTTACAGCGATTTATACAAATAGTTGCCGCCGTATTAAATCTCGAGGAGTACCCGACCGAAAAGCCATGCCGGAGACCGTGCCCGCACGGTCAGCTATGGAGAACGTGAATGTCTGAACAACCAGAAGCCATCACAAAAACCCCGGCCTCCGGCGAACCAAAAAAAGCCGAGCCAGCCGTCGATCCCAAGGAAGCTAAAAAGGCCGAAAAGGCTGCCAAGAAGGCTGCCAAGCAGACCGCCGCCGCGGAGCGGCGGAAGCGTCGTGCCGTGGAAAAAGCACGTCGGCGCAGGGCATTCAACGCGCCTCTATCCAAGGATGCAGCCCATATTTACATCGTCAATCTATGCCTCGGCTTTGGTTCGCTTGGCTTCGTAATCGTTGTGTCTCTGATGTTCTATCGCTTTCATCACTAGCCGAGGAAACGCACCAGATCGTGAATAGCCAAGAATGACATTGGCTTCCGTCTGCGACTTCTTTTATTTTTAATTCTGGTCATGCTTGACAATGCTTGGTCAACTCCCCTATTCCTACGTTGAAACTGTGAGACGAAGTCCAATCCAAATTCTCAGTGCGACGTTGAATTTTCAACCTTGAGGATGTTCATGCTAAATACCAGCGGCGAGCCTCTACCTCTGCTTCACCATATGAATGCGATCCTTTTTCCGGGGCGCAGTCTTTCCATGCGGATTAGGCGCAAGCTGAGCCGACGTGCGGTTGAACAGGCAAAATTCAACAACAGCAAAGTCCTATTCGTATTGGCGCGCACAGATCAAAATGTGAAGCCTGAGGATATCAGTTCGGTAGGCACACTCGCCACGGTTGTCGAGCAACGAGGCCAAAACATTGTGCTGTCAGGTGTCGAGCGCGTTAGGCTTGGCGAGATCAAACTGACAGATGGCTACCTTTCGGCAACTTGGGTTGCAGAACCCGACGACTACGATTGTTCCGAAGAAAGTTTGACCCTGCTCGTATCGCAGATCAAGCGGCTTAGCCTAGAAATCTTAACATTGATCCCGTCTGATACCCAAAAACTTCGGACGCATATCGAAAGCCTCGAAGATCCAAGCATGCTCATGCACCTAATCGCCGAAAACCTCGAGTCTTCGATTATGGACAAGCAGATGATCTTGGAAACGCGCTCGATCAAGGACCGAGCATTGCTCGTCCTTGATCGAATGCAAAAGGCTCTTGACTCGCTCAAGCTACAAGCTGAGGTGCGCACCCGGATCAGCTCTAAAATGTCCAAGGAGCATCGCGAAAACATCCTTCGTGAGCATATGCGCGCAATTCAAGATGAGCTCGGCGATGCTGATGGTCTCAGCAAGCTCCGGAGCAAAGTCTTGCTGCTGCCAGAAAAAAACAGGGTGCGCGAGATAGCCCTAGAGGAGTTGGGCAAGCTCGTGAGCATGGGAAAGTTCTCGCCAGAAGCCAGCTTGACCCGAAATTATATCGAAACGCTTGTAAGCCTGCCTTGGGCAAAGGCGGCCCCGACAGAGATTGATCTTGCGCGCGCCAAGGCCACCCTGGATCACGACCACTTTGGCCTCAAAAAAGTCAAAGATCGCATTCTCGAATACCTCGCGGTCCTCAAGTTGCGCCAGGGCTCTTTGGGCTCAATTATCCTGCTGGTAGGACCTCCGGGCGTTGGCAAGACCAGCTTGGGCAAAAGCATCGCTCAGGCGCTAGGCCGTCCCTTCGTGCGAGCAAGCCTAGGCGGCGTGCGCGACGATGCTGAGATTCGGGGGCACCGTAGGACCTATATCGGTTCGTTGCCTGGCCAGATCATAAATGGCATGAAACGAGCTCAGGCTAGCAATCCTGTATTTCTTCTCGATGAGATCGACAAGTTGAGCTATGGGCCGCACGGCGATCCAGCTGCGGCCCTTCTGGAGGTTTTAGATCCGGAGCAGAACAGCACCTTTGTCGATCACTATGTGGACCTACCATTTGATCTATCGGATACTTTATTTGTCTGCACGGCAAATCAGGTTTCGGGCATCCCTCAGCCCTTGCTCGATCGCCTCGAGGTGATTGATTTATCAAGCTATACGCTTGAGGAAAAAATTCAGATCGCCCTCAACTATTTGCTACCCAAGGCCATTCGGGATCATGGTTTAGCGGCAGATTCAATGCCGCTTAATCAAGCAATCCTTTCGACAATCATTCAAAAATTCACGCGCGAAGCCGGGGTCCGCGAGTTGAGCCGCCGAATCGCGGCGCTTGCGCGCCATGCGGCGTTAGCCCGCGTCAATGGCGACGCTAATATTACCTACGACGAGGCATTACTGCATCGGGTCTTGGGCCGCGAGGTTCATGATCCTACGGAGTCTGCCGACACACTATCGCCGGGGGTTGCGACAGGATTGGCTTGGACACCATTTGGTGGCGACATACTCTTCATTGAAACGCGGCAAATGCCCGGAAGCGGCAAGGTTATCCTGACGGGTAGGCTTGGCGATGTGATGAAGGAATCTGCACAGATCGCTCTTTCCTTGATCCGTTCTCTCCTTCCGGGCCTTATCAACGACACACAGAAAGTCGATTTTCATATTCATGTCCCCTCGGGCGCAACACCGAAAGACGGCCCCTCGGCGGGCATTGCTCTGGTCGCCGCCCTGGCAAGCCTCGTGACGCGGACACCCCTGGCATCGAAGACCGCCATGTCGGGCGAAGTTTCGCTCAGTGGCAAAGTTATGCCTGTGGGCGGCATCAAGGAAAAACTCATCGCAGCTCATGCCGCAGGTATCCAAACGGTTTTTCTGAGTTCCAAAAACAAGAGGGACCTCGATGACCTGCCAGCGGTGGTTATCAAGGAACTCGATGTAGTTTTCATAGATGATGTGGCGGAACTTTTAAGAAAGCTTCTGAACTATCAACTTCCGCATGAGTTTTATGGTGAACCGCAGGTCTCCCTAATACAGTGAGTAGGAATCGACACGCAACGCCAGGGCGAAACTCTTGCCCTGGATAGCAATCTTGCGAGGAATTCCGTTTTTATCGTAGTCAGAGAGTAAATTGTTCGCTGTGCCTTTGTCGAGTCCCGTGAACAGCACAGGCCTTATCCGCTTATAAATCAATTCCATGCTCTCGCGCATGGGTTCCCATGCTTTGTTAAACAGAGTTAGCTCCGCAGTCTGGGCGACACGGTCTTCTTTGATTTCAAATAGTTTGGTTTTACCGCCAGGATCGAAACCTGAGATTAAAGCACCATGGCTAGTAAGATCCATCGTCACCGAAAACCGGTAAGCTTCCGTATCAGAGACGATCAAATCCATGGACTGATTATACTGGCCGGGAGCAAGTACCCTACGAACCCCGGTTAGGTCTTCCTGATAGGCATGC
>CAZOSN010000055.1:0-5433 GCA_964582405.1 uncultured Oligoflexales bacterium
GAATTTGTTGCTGGTGAGCACGAGTTTTTGGGTGATACAGCCTATGCTAGAATCATGGCTCGATTCCCCGCCGTATGTAGCATGGTTTGTCAGACTGACTTTGTTGATGTCAATGGCACAAAGCGAAAATTTAGTCAGGCTTTGATGCGACCCAACGACAAGATCAAACTAAGCTATGGAATGATAGTGGCATTCTCCGGTGACTTTTATGGATCGCCCGAGGAATTGTGGGAGGAAGACCAGAACAACATATTTACGAGTGTCTGGAACTCTCCGATCAGCGATATTGAAAATATAGGAAAATACTTCAAAAACGTTACCGAGATCAAAGAGCATTTTGTTAAAGAAATGATGTCGGTCGAAAAAACTTTGGATGGCCAACGAACCCCCATCGAGGAGTTTGACGTTTGGTACACGTTACATGCCCCCAATTATTTAAAGCTAGCCATGTCGAACGGAAGTCACTTTGGATGGAACAATCTCAAGAAGTATGTGGAATACCATAGCCATGCAATTAACTTTGCGCTGGAAGCGCGCGTTCAAACCGACCGTCTGAAACGAGAGCTTTTACTACGCAAAGCATTATATTGGAACGGCTATGCCGACCATTTTCTTACCGATGCCTTTGCTGCTGGGCATGTGCGTGTGCCTCGAAATCAGATCAACGACTGGGCCAAGGCGCAGGGAATGAACATGAATTTGGCGGGAGCTTTGGTAAAGGTTCTCCATGACAATGATGGGGGGACCGACTTTGACCCCGACAAACTAGGGTGTGGGAATTCCCGGGGGGATCAATGGTTTGCGGGTGTAGATTATGAAATCGCCAACGGCAACGACCGAAATAGCAAGGCCATAGAGATACCAGTCATGGCCGTGGAACGATCGCTGCGCGAAGTGATCGTAGCCTACAGCAGCGGGATGACGCCTAGGTATCAGTATGATGGAGCAATCTTTGCGCCTTTTGCTGATGTCCGTCCTGGTGGACCAGAAGTACCACTCGCCCAAAAATTCTCGCCTAATTTGGATCCGAAAACGATCAAAGGCATCCTGGATCGCGCCTCTTGGTTTACCAAGGTCGGCGTAGTTTCAGGGCTAACTGAGGCTGAAATCCTCAAGCTGTTTAGAGCGCTTCCAGAGATAATGAACAAGTTTCACAGCGATATCGAGGAGGACTTGAAGGCCAATCCTGAGCTTAGGCGACGTCTTGGGATTGAATACATAGCGGTGATGCAGAAGAGCTGAGTTTCCTGGGAACCCAAAAAACCCAAAAGGTCAGGGAATCTAAGAGTGAACATGACATAATAAACTATATTTTGTTTGACATCACCGCTTCCCTGAGATAGAAAGCAGCAGAATCTATCGTGAGTTCAAACACGGCATGTCCTCAACCTGATAGGCTTGGGATTGCCAATGCGCTAGCAGGAAATAGGGATGCCTTTAAAATCATTAAGGATTTCAACAAAAGAAGGGGAGCGGGTACTCAAAAACCGCAAGCATAGCTCGCTCAAAAAATCCGACCGCAGAGCCCTTCAATGCCGAGTTGCTAATGCCAAACTCCGGCAGTTTTTAGAGTCTCCGTACGTTTGGGAACCAGAAAGCTTGAGCAACCTGTCACGTGCACCAGCAGGAGCTACTTTATTTGGCCTCGTCCATATGAACGGCACGGCGTTCGCTGCAGCGCCGTATTCAGCGAGCAACAATCCGCTCAGTACGATTCATTTCGAACTGGTTCGCGGTGGTGTGACGCATGAGGATCTAGCACGTCGACTCGGATTGTATTCCGGTGACGCCACAGGACAAGTCGCACGCAATGGAGATGTGGCTGGTTTTTCCGTCCGCAAGCGTGCCAAGCATTGCGAAATAGACAGAGCAAGATCCTATTTTAATTACCAGCTTAGTTCGAAAGAAGAGCGTGAAATGCCGAAAGAGCTGGTAGATCGGTTGTCCGATGAGTTATGTCAGATTGATGATGACGCCGTCGAACAACGCAAGATTGAATCCGACGCCTATGACTTGATGATTAGCAGTTTGCCCCAGGAACTACGTCTGGCCTGCATGGAACTCTTTCATTTAACTCAAATTGCAATCTGGCATCCGATTGCGACCTGGCCCGTGGGCTATGAAGAGTCGCTTCTTCAGGCAATGAAAAAATTTAGTCAAGCACGAAGCGCTGCTGTGGCTACGGGTTGCACGCTTTCTTCAGAGGACGTCAAGGCTCTAGAGGAGACAATTGACCAGTATCGTCTGGCATGCAATATCGTTTTCAAATTGCCTACGACTGTTGCTAGTACCTCTCTACCCGATGAAATTAGCAAAATACTTGAGCACCATGCTGATCCTGAATTTAGAAAGATTTTTGAATACGAGCCTTCTTCTGTAAGCGATTCCGATCTTCAGCGTAATTACATGATTCTCGCAAAATATGCGCGGAGCAATTGGAACTACAATAAAGATCGTGACGAGGTGGAAATTGGTGCAGCTCTAAATCAGATCCAGGCGGCCCGCTACCTGCTTGCAGGAAACTTGGGTACAATAGCTCCGATTAGCCTTTATGAAGATTATGAATCGTCTTTGGTGAAGCTACCGCTTAATTTGGCAAATCAATGCCGCCTACTGCTTGGGCTTTGTCAAGATGCTTTTGACTGTAAAAACTTGTCAGTCGATGCAGACCAACTATTTTTAAAAGCCTGGGGCGACTACAGGTTGGCGCTTTCCGATGTCAAGTCTTCGGGAACCGTGCTGTCGTTAGAAAATAAGGAATTCCTAGACTCATTCAAAATACAGTGTCGATCAGCCTTGAGACGGCTTCTAAGGCCACCGATGGAGGACGGGCCCCTTCCGATCGGAGTATCCGAAAAGATCACCAGACTGGTTTCGTACACATGTTCTTACCGAATTTTTGAGTTGGATGATTTGCCAAACTTGCCAGAAATGAGAGCCGATCTTATGAGCCAATTGGCCAGATTGGATTCCTGCCCACCGGAACTCAAAGATTTATTAAATCCAGTAGTTTCATGCCTGATCAATTTAGTTAAAAAGAATATTTATGCAGCTATCCATATTCTCGACGGATTTCCGGCCAACTTTTCGGTAAGTTTTCCCGTAGATGGAGTCGAATCAAGAATCGCCAAACTACCGGCATTGTTGGCTGATGAGGCAGCAGCGATGAATCGAATCAATCAGAAAATCCTCTGGTCGCTTCAGAGCGATTTGTCGTCCACTATGGCAAAGGAAATGATGATCGCGCGGCGCGCGTTCCAACAAGCTGTGAAAGACTACGAATCTTCCGGTCAGGTATTGACCGAGGATCATGTAGATCTAATTTTAACCATGATCGACGAATGTGCAATGGCATGCGAGCATGAATTTAGCCTTGGATATTCACAGCTATTCAATGATGCGAAAAAATTCTTACCCGTTAGTGTTTTCCAGCTTACCTATAAAAACGATCCTGATTTTGAAAATTTGTTCGGATTTGAAGGTACTGGCAGCACAACCGTAAAAATTACCAGGCTTGTTTACGAACTTGCTATTCTTAATAGCTGCCCAACAGATGTCTGGAACAATTTGCCCGAGATAGGTAAGGCTGCTGTTCAAATGATTAAAAATCGCATCGAAGCCGCTATTCTTATTCTGTCCGACACGCAGGGTGCATACCCGTCAGAGGGCAAATCGGATAGTCTGATTGATCGATTTAATCACCTGCCCCAAGATTTGAAGGATGCGTTTACGAAGGCCTATGATCTTTGCTCCGCCAAGATCTGGTCATCACCAGACACCTTGGCGATTCAGAACCGTGACCAAGTCCTTGAACTTAGAGCAGCTGTAGAGAGGGCTATGGGTCAAGCTCAGCAGGCTGGTTATGATTTCAGTCAAGCTGATTTAAGGGCGATAGATATTGGTAAAACTCTTGTTCAAGATCTCTGTGCCGACTAGCCCTACTGCGTTAAGTCGATGATTGCTGCGTTGCTTGCAGGGAAAAAATCCTGCCGCGCGCCTAGAACTCCCCGACTTAACGCAGTAGGGCTAGAAGGCTGGGGCGCGCCTGAAACTCTGGCACCCATTTAGCGCAAAATGACACCGTCAATAATGCTAGTTGCCTCTTAGGGGTTTTTAATCTATTCCCTCGGGCTACCGCCTAGTACCCCTTCAGCATTGATTTTGGGGATCAGCGGCTCAGCTGCCGCCCATCTTGGTCGAAAATCGATTCAGGGAAACCTCGAAATAGCGCTGCTATTCCTTCGGCTTCCCTGAATCGATTTTCGACCAACCTGGACAACATCTAAACCACCGATCCCCAAAATCAATGCTGAAGGGGTACTAGGGGGATTTTTTGTGCTGCACGGGATGAAATTCGTAATCGTCAGTGTATTTCTCGGGTTAGGATTTGCTGAATTGGGCGCAGCCCAGCCGGCTTCCGAATATTGTGCTTTGAGCCTCGATGGCACGATGGTGTCCTGTGGTGGACGAGCTCAAAACTGCCTGAGCACCCCAGGGGGGGATAAAGTTAGCTGTGGCGGTCTCACTCATATCTGCGCCGAAAGCAGTACCCGTTCTGCGGTGAGCTGTGGCGGGCTTTCTGAATATTGCCGTCTATCCAGCGACGGCACCGGGTTGGATTGTGGTGGTCATGCCAAAGACTGTGTGGAAAATGCAGATGGCTCCAAGGTTAGCTGCGGTGGCCGGGCATTGGTATGCCTTAGGGGTCATGCCGGAGACTCGGTCGCCTGCGGTGGTGTCGCCCCAAATTGTATGCAGAGCGACGATGGGACGCGCGTTGCTTGTGGCGGCAATGCATCGGAATGTCTGCAATCAAACGATGGCCGTGCGGTCGCCTGTGGCAGACTCGCGAGAGAGTGCGCGTTGAGTAAAAATGGTAATGCTGTGGCCTGCGGAGGCAATTCTAAAGTATGCATGGCTAGCGCTGATGGGTCTAGCGTTGCGTGTGGAGGCCGAGCCAATTACTGTCTCCAAAGTTTGTCAAAAAATGTCCTGGCCTGTGGTGGGTTGGTAAATCATTGCGAGAAAAGTTCAGATGGTCGCATGGTAGCCTGTGGCGCACTATCCCATGAATGCCTGCAAAGCGATGATGGTTTATCTGTTGCTTGCGGGGGCGCAAAACCGTAGCGCTTACCCATCATTCCGAACATTTGTTGAGTTGGTTTAGCGAGTCGGAGCCTAAGAATCAATTTGTACCGAATCGGGCAGGGAAAACATGAATCGTTGGATATTGCTACTTTTCGGTCATGTGTTTTTGCTCATCGGTATTATTGGTATTTTTTTGCCAGGTCTGCCGACAACACCTTTCTTGTTGCTCACGGCATATTTCTATTCCCGAGGATCTAAGAGATTTCATACTTGGTTGCTCGACCATCCTCGCTTGGGCCCTCCTGTGGTGGCTTGGCAGCGTCATGGAGTGATCTCGCGTCGTGC
>CAZOSN010000055.1:5443-24805 GCA_964582405.1 uncultured Oligoflexales bacterium
TTATCGTTATCAATCTCAGTATACCCATAGGCTTTATGCATTTGGCACTATGGATAAAATTAATTGCCGCCACGGTGGGTCTTGTTTTGATTTGGTTTTTAGCCAGTCGGCCAGAAACTCCACGCGAGTCAAAAGAATCAATGGCGCCTCAGGATTGACAGGAGCAGAACCAGGCCCAGGACCCCGGCTGCTGCATATCCGATTAAGGCCACGACATAGGTATCATAGGGTCCCAGGTGCTGGGATTGAGCTAGAATTGATGAACCCAGGATCAGGCCAGTTGCAATTAGACTTAGCGATAAACGCGCCGATGCGCGGTCAAGGCTTCTGGTCATGATCGTGAATGATTCACTATCAATTTGCAATTTGAGCTGACCGTCTAAGGCGTATTTTAAAAGCCTTCTGATTTGAAGCGGGGCATAGCGCATGAGGTATGCGAGATCAAATGCTATGGCGAGGCCGTCTTTTTTGAGCATCTCAGGCGAATAAAGCTCCGCTACAAGGTGCGAGGTGAATTGCTCGCAGCTTTTGACGATATCAAAGCTAGGGTCCAGCTCAGTTGCTACTCCTTCCAGGCTTGCCAAAGTTCGCAGAAACAGTGCAAGCTCGGTAGGAAGCGGCGCTCCGTAGCGAGCTGAGATTGAGGCCAGATTCCATAATAGTTTGCCCGAACGCAGATCTTTAATGGTAAGGCCTAGATAGGGAGCGAGTAGATTTGAGATCTCCGCTGTAAAGGCGATGTGATCGAATTGGACGGATGGTTCCGAGAGTTCCATAAAATGTCGGGCGACGCCGTCGAAATTTTCATCCAGGAGGCAAACGAGCAGGCCGGCTAGGTGCCTGCGAGCCGAATCGGATAGTTTGACTGTGATGCCAAAGTCGACAAAGCCCACGCAGTTATTGGGGAGTGCCAGAATATTTCCAGGATGAAGGTCGCCATGAAAAAAACCATCGACGAAAACCATCTGCAAAAAGGCAGATACCGCGCGATCTAGGATCAATTTTGGATCTAGGCCACAGTCTTGCAGAAATAAGCGATCTGACACGGGAACGCCGTCAAGGTAAGCCAAGGCCAAAACCTTGGCGCAGGTAAACTCCCAGTAAACCTCAGGACAAACGATATTCGGTTCGTCTTTGAAATTATTGGCAATCCGCGTTGTACTGGCGGCTTCTCGGATGAAGTCCAGCTCGCCCAGCGTCGATCTTTTGAATTCATAGACCACCTGACTCGGTCGAAATACTCTGAATTCAGCAATGTGCTTGTCAATGAGACCTGCGATTATTTCCATGAGATCTAGGTCGGTGCTCATCTGCGCGGATATGTTGGGTCGCTGGATTTTGAGGACAATGGTCTCGCCTGATTTGAGTCTGGCAAGATGAACCTGACCAATCGATCCTGCGGCCAGCGGTCTAGGTTCGATGTAGCTGAAACGCTCCATAAGTGCTGGACCAAGTTCGAGGTTCAGAGCATTGCGAATCTCGTCGAATGAAATGGCCTCGACATGTGCATGCAGCTTTTTTAGTTCGGTCACAAACGCCTTGGGGAGAAGATCCTCGCGGACGGAGAGCAGCTGGCCAAGTTTTACAAAGGTTGGGCCAAGTTCCTCGAGTGCCTGGCGAAATCGGATATGAACACCTTTCGGTTCGGTGGAAATGGTGGCCTCGGCAGCGCGTCTGATTTTTCGAATAATTTCGTGGGGGAGGACAGCCTCTAGACCGAGTTCTTCAACCAAAGATCCAAAGCCATGCCGCGCTAATGTTGTCGCAATTTGACCAAGTCGCGAGACATTACGGATCTGCTTTTTAATTTTGAATACCCCGAAACGCTCCACGCCTTTGGCCCCTAATGCTTAGGGTCTGTCCAAAAATAACTTGCACAATTCGAGGCCCCCAAACGGCCATCTTTGCATTTGCCGATGAAGGAAAAATCCTCGAAATAGCGCTCCTATTCCTGCTTTTTTTGCTTCATTGGCAAATGCAAATCTGACCATTTATTGACCCTGAATTGTGCAAGTTATTTTTGAACAGACCCTTACGATGCCAGGGAGTCTTCCTCTTCGGGTTCGCTTTGCAGATTGGTCGATATGCTGGATATGATTTTTTGAATTTCGATGATGCCGTTAACTTTTTCGCCTCGCTTTGATATGCCTCGGATGAGGTCAGCCCCTTGCCCGGAGGAAATCTGCTGCTCCTCAATCTGATCTGGGCTGAGCGTGACCACGTAGGTGATCCCATCGACAATCAATCCTACGACATCGGATTCGTAGCGCGTGATGATGATACGGCTTGCCTGTGTTGGCGCGACAATCGGATGATTCATCATAGCGCGCAGGTTGATGGCAGGTAGGATTCGTCCGCGCAGATTGATCACACCCTCAACAAAGCGCGGCGATCCGGGTACAAATGTCATCTGATTGATCATGATGATTTCGTTCATGACCTCGATGGGCAACAAGAACTCCTCACCATCGATCAGAAGACCAATAAACTGCTTCAGCTCAGAAAAATCAGCCGACGCTTTCGAACCGTCTAAGTCCCCGCGGACGGCGAAGATTCCGGATTCGGAGTTTTTTGCTGTTAGAAAACCGTCGTTCATAATTTCCCTCCCATGCGAGCCTTAAGCTGCAATTTGGCCTCGATTTTTCTGCGTAAAGGTCTGTTCTAGTTCGGCGATGTCGAGCACTAACACGACTTCGCCATTGCCAAGCACGGCGCCTCCGGAAACTCCGGGGATACCCCGCATGATGCGGCCCATGGACTTGATAACCATCTCTTGTTGATTGAGGAGTTGATCAACCAAAATTCCAAATGGACGTTCTGGCGATCCCACGACGACAACAAAGTGCCTTTCGCTATTGCGTCGCATTTGATCTTGGCTCTCCTGATAGTCGTTTATGTGGTCGACCAAGGTATTTTTCTTGCTCACAAGGTTTAGCTCACGATCAAGATGCATGAGACGCAGAACTTTGTCGCGCAATTTGATAACCTCGGCGTCGCCGACTCTCTGAATCTCCTCCGGCCTGATTCGGATGCTCTCGATGACCGAACCGAGCGGAATGGCAAAGCGCTCTTCTTTTGCCCGGATCAGCAGACTCTGTACGATCGCGAGAGTCAGCGGCAGCCGTATTGTGATCGTCGTACCCCGACCGAGTTCGCTTTCAACATCAAGTTGACCTTTGAGCTTCATAATCTGTTTCTTGACAACATCCATGCCAACACCGCGACCTGAGACGTTGGTTACTTTTTCGGCGGTTGAAAAACCGGGTTCGAAGATTAAATTAAATATTTCGCGATTGGTCAACTTATCATCTGCTGAGATTAGTCCTTTCTCTATGCCTTTTTTCCTGATGATATCAACGGGTATTCCTTTACCGTCGTCTTCAATGGTGATGACGATGTGATTGCCCTCTTGATGGGCGCTTAGGTAGATTGAACCGCGCGGGTTTTTGCCGGCTTGCTTGCGCACATCAGGGGTTTCGACACCATGATCGCAGCTATTACGAATCAAGTGAATCAGCGGGTCGCCGATTTGCTCGACAAGCGTCTTATCGAGTTCGGCATTTTCTCCGGAAATGTGCAGATCGATTTGTTTGCCAAGCTGCTTCGACAAATCACGGACAATTCTTGTGTATTTGTTGAATGCATTGCCGATAGGAACCATGCGCACTTTCATGATGATGTCTTGAATCTCGTTCATATGCCGTCCAAATAGCTGCACGGTCTCCGAGATATTGCCGGATAATTTGACTTCCGGGTATTTCGTGCGTAGTTCGTCCTCGATGGTGACAAATCTGGTGCGGTCTATCACAAGCTCTCCGATGAGGTTTACTAGTGCATCCAGACGGTTGAGATCGACTCGGATCGTCGAAACCTCCTTGTTTTTGTCGTCTTTCTTATCGCCAGTGGCTTTAGGAGCAGGCTTTTCGGTTTCATCATGATCTCTAGGAGCGCTTTCAGCATCGGATTTGGCGGAGGCTCCACCTCGGCCGCTGACTGCTTTTTTACCTTCAGCGACCAAGGTTAGGTCGCGTACGACGTCAGCGGTTTTTACGCCGCATGGCTGCCCTTTTTTGACGGCTTCAAGCAAGACACGCACGACATCAAGGGCTGAAAACATCACATCAATGATATCTGAAGTCGGCGTGAGTTTGCCTTTGCGAATCAGGTCAAAAAGATTTTCCATCCGGTGCACGATTCGTTCGAGTCCCTTGAACCCAAACATCCCGGCCGCACCTTTCAAAGTGTGTGCGGCTCTGAATATCTCCTCGATAATCGGGGTACTCGATGGATCGCTTTCGAGCGCTAAGACTTGTTCATCAAGGACTTCCATGATCTCAGAGCAGTTTTGATTGAAGTCGCTGACCATATCTTGGTCGGTCTGGAAATCGTTTGGCTCCCATTCGTTTATTTCTTCTACCATCAAATCATCTCCGCCTGATGCGGCAGGTGCAGTTTTAGTCTGCAGTTGCTGTTGCGGCGGTGGAGCTGCTTTTTGGGGCGGGATTGCTTCGTCCTCGTCGTCATCCTCAAAGTCTCCCCCACCCAATTTGGCAAGGAGGGCAGCGGCCTCATCATCGGCTGAGCTGGCCTTTTTCGTTGGAGGTGCCTTAGCAGCTGGGGCGGACTTTGCTGGTGCGGGACCATCCATGGCAGCGAGCAGATTTTGGGCCTCGTCGTCGCTCATTTCGCCTTTGCTGTTCCCACTGCTTCCGCCATCCATTTCCGCGAGCAGTCGGCGCGCTTCATCGTCGTCCATTTCTTCGCTTGCTAGGACCTTGGGGGCCGCCGTCTGGGCCTTGGGATTGGTCTGAGGCGTTTCGGGTTCGCCACCATCCATTTCAGCTAAAAGGCGGCGAGCTTCATCGTCATCTATTTCCTCGTCGTCACCACCGACCGCCGCGAGCATTGCCGCATCCTCCTCGGGGATACTTGCTTGCGCTGGTTTAGGCTTTGCGGCCTGAGGCTCAGGGGCTCCACCCATTAGGAGCACGGCTTCTTCTTCGGATAGTTCCTCGTCCTCGCCTCCTCCGTCGGCTTCCATGATCATAGATAGCGTATCGTCTGCTTGCTTTGCTGGAGGAGACTTTAAATTTGCGGCCTGAGCCGCGGGTTTTTGAGGTTTGGTGGCGCTGGGGGGGGCTGAGTTCATCAGTAGCGCGGCGTCTTCATCCGATATTTCATCTTCAGCATCTTCACTGGCCTGTGCTGACTGCGAATTCTCGCCAATTTGTTCTGATCCCTCTCCCTCTGTTGCCATGAGCATGGCAGCATCTTCGTCGGATAATTCCTCATCTATCTCTTGAGATTGGCCTTTAGGGGCCAAAGGTTTAGCGCTCTTGGTATCGGCTGCGGGCTCTGTCGCTCCAATGGGGGATCTGTCGGCTTCCATGGCCGCGATCATCGCAAAATCATCGGCGGCCTCGTCGTCATTGGCGACTTCAGGTTTGTCTCCATATACCCAGCGACTTACGACCTCCAAAAGGTCTAAACTCTCCCTTAGCATTGCGGCTAGATCGGGTTCTGGCTTGCGTTTATCGATGCTGATTGCCAATAGCTTTTTAAAGCGTGTATGCAGCTTGGGAAGCGCTTTTTCCACAAGTGACTTCAGTGCTTCGTGTGAGAGCGGGTCCATCGCCATTTTAAAAGCCTCCGATCGAATTACCTGACCTCTGCGAGATCCTTCGTCGTCCTGTCGTCGTCCTGTTGTCGTCCTGTTGTCGTCCTGTCGTCGTCCTGTTGTCGTCCTGTTGTCGTCCTGTCGTCGTCCTGTCGTCGTCCTGTGGGAGATCCTTCGTCGTTTCACTCCTCAGGACACGTCACTGGCGCTTTCGCGCCAGTGACTGCCTAGCATCATGCAATCCATCGCCTGCGAACATGAAATACGTATCTTCGAGTGAATCAAATTCCAATGGCGCGCCGCACTGTGCGCAGTCAAACGATGGGGCCTTTGTGATAGGCTTCCCATCGATTTGAATCAGCATATTGAATTCGCCATGTTCTTCGCAAAAGTAAGGAGCGTAAACGGATTCGATCCTTCCTTTTCCAATAGAAGCTGGCACCAAATTAAATTGATCAACCACCGCAATCGAGCAATGCCTATAGGTGATCAGGCCATAGTCTTCGAGTTTGGTGACGAGTCCTACCCATTCGCGGATACCCACCGAATTGATATTGCGTATATCTGCTAAGTGGAAAATAATTTGCTTCTTACTGATCAGTGGAATTTTGCGATGGTCGAAGTATTCATCGATGTCACCCTTGAAAGTATATTGAACGGCGGAAGCATCCTCGGTAACGATGACATCGAGGTTGCTAAAATGGATGACGTTGCTCATGACATCCTTCTTTCCAATTAAAGTTTGTCTTTTGGAGGGTGTCATCAAGTTATCGATTTCAGGACGCCTTGTTCATGAACATCCACTGCTCTAAGACTTTAAAACTTTTGTTCGCTGCACCGCTCGTGCGATCGTCAAATTTTGAAAGCCTTTTCTCTAGGCACCCTGAGATCGTTCCTGATAGCCCACTAGTCTCATTATCGGGGAATCCCTGAGCAACTTTAACCGTATCCGGCCCAATTCAGATCAATGGATTTGCTGAGGGAGCGAGGGGAAAACTCCGTCCGGGGCTACTGGGAGGGTGAGTGCGTTTAGCGCCGGGATGGGTTGGAGCCCCACCACCGGCGCTAAGACCTGCCCGTTAGCCGTATTGGCTAACACCTCCTAATTGTTCCTCGATGCGAAGAAGTTGGTTGTATTTGCAAATTCGATCGGTTCGGGATAGTGATCCTGTTTTGATCTGACCTGCACCCGTGGCTACAGCGAGATCCGCAATCGTGGTGTCTTCAGTTTCGCCAGATCGGTGGGAAATCACACAACTATAGCTGTTTTCTTTGGCCAATTGGATGGTCGCTAAGGTTTCGGTTAAGGTTCCGATTTGATTTAGTTTAATCAGGATTGCGTTGCCGGCGCCAAGTTCGATGCCTTTGGCCAGAAATTTTTTGTTGGTGACAAAAAGATCGTCTCCCACAATCTGAATCCTATCGCCGATCGCCTTGGTCAGAGTCACAAAACCTTCCCAGTCATTTTCATAGAGACCGTCTTCAATTGATACGATCGGGTATTGCTCAACGAGCTTGACAAGCATCTGGACCATCTCCTGCGACGACAGGCTCT
Source organism: uncultured Oligoflexales bacterium (assembly GCA_964582405.1). Classification (GTDB taxonomy): domain Bacteria; phylum Bdellovibrionota_B; class Oligoflexia; order Oligoflexales; family Oligoflexaceae; genus CAZOSN01. The sequence goes on from CAZOSN010000055.1 coordinate 12,616, forward strand.
TGCCATCGCTTTCGAGCTCATAGCGGCCGTTTTTGTAGAATTCGGACGCAGCGACATCGAGTGCAATGCTGATGTCTCGGCCCGGTTGAAAGCCTGCGCCCTGGATCGCTTCCATGATCACATCGAGCGCATGACTGTTGGACTTTAGATCTGGCGCGAATCCGCCTTCGTCACCTACGCCGGTCGCCAGGCCTTTTTCCCGCAAGACTTTTCTGAGTTGATGGAAGACTTCGCAGCCGTAGCGCAGGCCTTCACGGAATGAAGGTGCTCCATGCGGGATGATCATGAATTCCTGGAAGTCGCAGTGATTGTCGGCATGGGAACCGCCATTAATGATGTTCATCATGGGCACTGGCAGGCGGTGTGTTAGGCTTCCGCCGATATAGCGATATAGCGGCAGCCCACAAACTTCTGCTCCTGTGTGGGCCACTGCCATCGACACACCGAGGATCGCATTGGCACCGAGTTTAGTTTTGTTCTCTGTGCCGTCGAGCGCGATCATAAGGTTGTCGATTTCGAGCTGATTGGTTACCTCTAGCCCTTTAAGCCTGGGTGCCAAAACTTCGTTGACATTGGCCACTGCTTTGAGCACGCCTTTGCCGAGGTAGCGCTTTTTATCGCCATCGCGCAGTTCGCAGGCTTCGTGCTCACCGGTAGATGCCCCTGAGGGGACCGCCGCGCGCCCCATATAGCCGCTGTCTGTAATAACATCGACTTCCAGTGTGGGGTTGCCGCGTGAATCGAGGATTTCTCTTGCTTTGACTTGCGCGATCGTGCTCATAAATTCTCCGAAAGGCTCATTAAGGATACGGCTGGACCAGACATCACGCTGGTAGCCTACGTCTAAGTATGGGACCATAAAAACAAGTTTATGACATTGATCTTTATCTTTTAATCTCGATTCGTTAGAAAAGCAATAAACGTGCGGCAACTCATCGGTTCGCGTTTATTTATCGGAATTAGCTTAAGGATTGAAAAAATGACTGACAGGCATGATGCCCGCTCTTGGGAAACCTTCCTACCACCTACTTATAAATGGCTTGAATCTCTTGATGTGAGCGTCACGACTGATTTGCCCTCGCAATCATGCCTGATTATTCCCGTCAAATACGATGATGGAATTGATCTTGCCGGGACGAAACTTGCGGCAGATAAACGCAAACTCATTGAAGTTCAGGCTAAAAGCGCTGGCTGGCGCGGGAAGGGCAGCGAGTTCCTGTGCGTGGGTGATCAGACGGTGCTGCTGGTTCCGGTCGCAAAGCTTGATGTTGGTGCGGTACGCCTTAGCCGCGAGGCTGGGTTTAGCGCCGCTAAGGCTACTGGTTCGCGCGAGTTTGAAACGGTTGTTTTTGTGGACAATGGGGATTATTCCGCGCTGAGCGCTTTCGAAGGGTATTGCCAAGGCGCCTATTCCCAAGGGCTGTTCAAAGGGGAAGCCGAGAAAAAATCGTTACCCAAAAAAATCACGCTGCTCGAACCCGGTGTCAAGGCCGCTGCGGTCGCCGAAGTTAAATCGCTATCGCGAGCTTTGTTGTTCACCCGCATGCTGCAGGATGCGCCTGCTAACTGGCTGACGCCAGAACGCTGGGGTAAGATCGCCATGGATTATTTCCGCACTAAATCGGTTGAGGTATCCGTGCTCGGGCGCAGCGAACTCCTGGCGCTCAATATGGGTTCTTTTCTTTCGGTTGCGTCAGGTTCGCCACTTGATCCCAAACTCATCTCAATCAAAATCAATGGCAAGAAACCCGGCAAGCGCGTGGCCTTGGTTGGCAAGGGCCTAACCTTCGATGCAGGTGGGATCAGCATTAAGCCCTCTCTGGGTATGGGAGAGATGAAGTACGATATGTCCGGTGGTGCCGCGGTTATGGGTGCTGCACATTTTCTTTGTGATCATCAGCCCGAGGTTGATGTTCACTGCATCATCGGAGCAGTCGAGAATATGCCGTCTGGAACCGCGACGCGTCCCGGCGATATTGTGCAAGCCCGCAATGGCAAGACAATCGAGGTATTAAATACTGATGCCGAAGGGCGGCTTGTGCTTGCCGATCTCCTCTGCTATGCGGCCGAGGCCAAGCCAAACCTGATTATCGATTTAGCTACCCTGACGGGTGCTGTTTTGCAAGGACTGGGTTCGGCCGGCGCGGGCCTTATGGCCAACAAAGATGAGGTTGCCGCGTACATCATGAATGTTGGCAGGAAAATGGGCGAACCTTTTTGGCAGCTTCCGCTTTGGCCCGAGCTTGCGGCCGAGGTCAAGTCCGATTGTGCCGATCTCAAGAATATTGCCAAGCCCAATGTTATGGCCGGCACGATTATCGGCGGAATCTTTCTTAAGGAGTTTGTGCCCGATTCGATCCCTTGGGCACACATGGATATTGCTGGCACAGGTTGGAACTGTGCTGCTACCGGCTATCCCAAATCTGGTGGAAGTGGCTTTGCGGTGCGAACGATTGCCGAAATTTGCCGGCATTTTGAATTGTGAGAGCCTGGTTTAAAAAGTCGGAGAGCGGTCTTTCTGCTGATGAATTCGGAACGCGCGCCAAGCTTTGCGGTCGAAGCTTGCGACCAAGGTGTTATGGACAGCATCTTGGTCCAGCCAGACCCAGGGTGGCCCGAATTTTCTCGCCTCCGATTTGGTCAAATTGATCGCAGCGACCGAGGCAGAAATATTGTGGCGGGTGATGGCGTGCTTGACGACCGCCACTGATTTTGCCTTTTCTAGCGCGGGATAGTGAGCCATGCCATCGGCGGAGAATTGACCCTCGCTAGATTGGATGTAGGTTGGGAAGCCTCGTATGCCTTTTAGGAATCGCGCCGTGTTATCGCGCTCCCACAAAGCTATGCGCCCTCCCGATTGAACAATCACGATTTTGGTCTCGATCTGAATCCGCTCAGGGGCCAGTTTTTTCTGAGGTGCAAGGTGTTGCGAGTTGCGCTCGCGTGAGAGGCAAAACTCAGCGACAGGGCAAATCTCGCATCGGGGAGCCTTGATCGTGCAAATTGTCTGACCTAGCTCCATGATCCCCTGATTGAAATCGCCCGGTGCATCATGAGGGATCATTGCGTCCACCGCAGTTTTGAAGAGCTTTTTAAGCATAGGTAAATTTGGCGGTAGTCTGATGTCGTGGAGACGACACATGACCCTTTCGACATTGCCATCGACTACCCCGCGGGGAATCCCCAGCACGATCGAACCCACCGCCGCCGCGGTATAGTCTCCGACACCCGGCAGGCCCCGCCACTCATCATAGGTCGCAGGCCATGAAGGTGATCCATCAGCCGTGACCTTGCGGGCAGCCTCATGAAACAGCCGAAAACGTCGGTAATACCCCAAACCTGCCACGCACTCCTTGATTCTCGCGTCGCTGGCATCAGCGACGTCGGCAAGAGTTGGAAATGCCGCCATGAATCGGGTAAAAACCGGCATCACGGCCGAAATTACCGTTTGCTGCAGCATGATTTCGCTTAACCATACTGGATAAGGATCGCGATGCTTAAGCCAAAGCTCGCGCCAAGGAAGGGGTCTGTGGTTTGCCTGATACCAAAGCTGGATTCGCTGGCCGAGCCTGGGGTTGCCCCCAAGCTCATCAAGAAGAAGTGGTTTTTTAGGACTCAAGTTAGGTTCTTTTGGCTGTCGATTTCTTTTTTGTGACCTTCTTCGCGGTTGAGGTCTTTGCTTTGGCCTTCTTAGCCGCTTTTTTCTTGGTGGTGGCCTTCTTAGCCGCGGCTTTCTTGGCAGTGCTCTTTTTTGCAGCCTTCCTGGCTGGTTTAGCGTCTACAAAACGGGCCGCCGATTTCCGGACTTTGTCCTCAAGGGAGCCGAGGTCAATCCCGTATTTGCGGGCATTGGTCTTGACCTCTTTGAAGAGGCGCTCAACCACGGGAACCACGTCCTTGACTTTTTTCTCAAGCAGCTTTTCAACATCACGTCGTTTGGCTGCAACAGAGGCGTTCTTGGCTTGATTGCCGAGAGTTTTAATTTTTTCGATCAGATCTTCGCCTTCTTTCTCGATAGTCTTCTGAAATTTCTGAAGGTCCTTCTGCACCCGGCTAATAAAGCTGTTCATGGTTGTCCTTTCTCAGTTCAAGCAGCCATCCGATTTAAGGATAACTTGGCCGATAATCTAAAAAATTTGCTGACAAAAATCTAGCACTAACTTTGCTAAATAGGCTTAAATCCAGCCTCAAATGCTTGCCTAGTTCAATACCGATAAACTCCTCGTCCCGATTTTCGTCCCAGGAATCCGGCATCGACATACTGAACGAGCAGCGGGCAGGGTCTGTAGCGAGGGTCGCCTAAGCCTTCGTGGAGGACCTTCATGATGGCGAGGCAGGTGTCCAGGCCGATAAAGTCGGCCAGTGTTAAGGGGCCCATGGGTTGGTTGGTCCCGAGCTTCATGCCCTTGTCAATATCTTCGGGGGTTGCGATACCCTCCATCAGGGCAGTAAACGCTTCGTTGATCATTGGCATCAAAATGCGGTTGACGACGAAGCCGGGAAAATCGCGGCTGGTCGATGTTTCTTTTCCCAAACCTTTTGCCAATGCCACGGTGCGGTTGATGACTTCGGGATCGGTCGCCATGCCTGGAATCACCTCAACGAGCTTCATGATGGGGACCGGATTCATAAAATGCATGCCGATAAATTGCGTCGGTCGGTCCGAATAGCTTGCGAGCTTGGTGATGGAAATCGACGAGGTATTCGATGCTAATACGGTATTTTTCGGCATGATACCTGCCAGCTGCTTAAAAAGCTCACCTTTGATTTTCTCGTTTTCGACGATTGCCTCGATCACAAAGTCAGATCCAGCGCAGCTAGAAAGCGCGGTTGAATAGGATAATAGGCCAATTGCGGTATCTGCATCATGAGCGGAAATGGTTCCCTTCTCGCTAAGTCTGAGGAGGGACTTCTGAATTGTAGCCTGAGCCTTCGTCACCTGGGCTTCGGCTAGATCCACCAGGACGACTTTGAGTCCCGAGGTCGCGCACACCTGAGCAATACCACTCCCCATCTGGCCCGCGCCAATAACCGCCACCTTTTGAAATCCAGCGATTGCCATGGAAACCTCCTCCCTCTCATTGCGGTTGCCATCGTGTTAGGGCCTTGAGTATGTCGTTTTAGTTGAAAAAAACAAGAGTCCTTGTGATATTTTTTGCCAATTGGATCGCGCTTTAGTAGGTTGCCGGCGAATTGAGCTTCAAAATCCAGGGTTCAGTCTTGAATAGCCTAAAGCTTACAACCGCAGAATTTCTTAAGCGGATCGCGCCTACCGGCCCGGGGCCTTGGGCTTGTTTTGGGGGGCATGGGAGTCGCTGGCATATCGTGCTGCCTAAGTTGGAACCGGTGCTCGTGTCTGATATCAAGGATCGACTTTGGCAGGGAAGGCCCCAAGCTTTGCCCTTTCAGCGGGGCTACGTTGGTCTGATTGAGTATAATGACCTTGCGGGTGGAGAATTCAAAAATAGTCGAGTGTATCGTGCCGAGGGAGCGCTTGTTTGGGATAGTAGGACATTCGAGCTTCATCGCACAGGTACTAATAGCCCAGCGCTCGACGAGGCCCTCGATGCCCTGATCGAGCCCATCGATAGACCGGTGGAGCCAATCGACCCTGTGGCCTTGATTGGCGATAGAACAGAGAAGGACTACCTTGATGCTTGCGCCAAAGCTCTGAACGATATCCGCAACGGCCGCTTTTATCAGATTAACCTACTGCGATATTTTACGATCGCTCATCCGAAGCCAGGCGCGGCGCTTGCCGCTAGATACCGCAGGCTCGCGGGTCCGTTTGGGGCTTGGTTTTATGAGGATGAACGCGAGGTCATCTCTTTTTCACCTGAACGATTTGTCAGAATTGCACCGACTCGTTCGGGGCAATTCAAGATTGCGACCTTTCCCATCAAGGGTACGGTCGCCAATTCCCCCGAAGAAGGAACTCAGTTAGCCGAAGCACTTGTGGCAAGCGCCAAAGACCGTGCTGAGCTTCATATGATAGTCGATCTTATGCGCAACGATCTTTTGCGCGTGGCCGTAGCGGGATCAGTCGATGTTGTCGATCCAGGTAGCCTCCATCAGTTTGCAACAGTCCAGCACCTCATCGCCCATATCGAAGGAGTCTTGCGCCCATCGGTTTCGTGGATCGAATTGATGCGAAAGCTTGGTCCCGGTGGTTCCATCACGGGGGCTCCGAAGGCCGAGGTAGTCCGGGCTATCCAAAGCTACGAATCGACTTCGCGTGGACTGTTCATGGGGCATGCCTTCTTCTGGGATGATCAAAGCGGATATTTTGATTCCTCTATCCTAATCCGCACCGCTGTGCGCAAAGGGCAAAGCTGGCGCTATGCAGCGGGATCGGGGATTGTCATCAAAAGCGATCCGATCCAGGAACTCGCTGAAATAGCCACCAAATGCCGGGTTATCACCGATTTAACCTAGTGGTTCATCGCAGCTAATTTTGATTGTAAGTGGCTCATCTGTCGCCCATCTTACGCCGAATCGAATCGGCAAAAAGGCTCGAATTAGCGCTGCTAGTCCTGCGCTTTTTGCCGATCCGATTCGACTCAATCTGAACAACATCGATTTTCGACCAACCTGGACAACATCTAAACCACCGATCCCCAAAATCAAAGCTGAAGGGGTACTAGCCAAATCCATTCTCAGTCCCGATAACAAAACATTTATTTGTTTGACAATATCAAATTGTTTAGTTATATAAGCCTCGTATTATTCGTTATTTTTTCATCAATGGCGAGGCATGCAATGCAATCAATGAATTCCGGCTTTTTCTCTTCGATTGGAAACCTAATCTTATCAGCGTTTGGTTCCACGCAACCCTCGTCTTCTGGAGCGTCATCGTCAGCCGCAGCGCCAGCAAGTCCAGCGTCAACCAGAGCGTCATCGATTTCTGTCGCAGCAGGAAGCAATCCCACCAGTAGCCCTTCCGCGTCGCTGGAAGTAATCACTTCGATCCCGCAAAAAGTTAGAAACTGGGTGGATCAGCTGGAAGTGCAATCGCGCAGGGAAGCGTCCGTGGTCAAAGCCTATGTCGAAGGTATCGGTGAAGGAGAGTTTCATAATTATGGTTCGGGTAAACCTATGACCCTAACAGTACCCAAAGCCAAACTCAAGAATAAGCCCCTCACGGTATGGCTGTGTTTTACGACCAGTGGGCACTCCCCAGCCTCAAAAATATTTCCCCTCAAGCCAGAAATTCAGGCGCGTTTAACGCCCAAGGCTAAGGCCGAATTGATAACAAGCATGACATATAATATCGATGCAGGTGAGTTCGCCAAGCTCTCGGATATGGAGAAAGAAGATTTTTTATTCAACGAGGTGTACCTGAATAAGTTTGATTTCAGTGCGTTCCAGGATCAGGATCTTGGAATCCTATTGGACACCGGTCGCTATAATCTGAATAAAACGGAATTCGACTCATTGCCCACCGCATTGCAAGATGAAATCTTGAATTCTCCATTCATGATCGGTGCCTTGCAGAAAAGGGTGAAAAACAACCCATCGGGTCGAGTGATGTATGAGTCTCTACCATCTGAGGGAGAGAAGAACGCATTTTTGTGCCAGACTAGGTTTTCAATCCCGGCTGCGACTTTTTTAAGTTTAACGCGACCGGTTCGAGATCTGCTTTCTACAGATGGTTACTTTGATATAACCTTATCGACGTTCAATCAATTGTCAGATCCAGGAAAAAATGCAGTCCTAGGGCAGAATTTCAGAAATAGCGTGAGGTATTTTGGAAATATGGCTCCAAAGGACAAAGTAAAAGCATTCGACTCTCCGATGAAGGTCAATCGTTTGTATGATCCGCGGCCATTTTACTCGCTCAATGGAATTTACGAGTATGCGGTCGAGTGCGATGGCACGAAACTGGATGAAAAGTCAGGCTTTGGTCCTGGTAATACCGGCATCGAGACCGTCCCCTATACAACTCTCAACAGGCCGTTGCCGCATACGGTACTTTTAAAGGTCCGAATTGATAACCCACCGTTGGGCAGCAACATCGAAATTTATGGGGCGCCCTATGGTTCTGCTGGCCGCTACGGCTACTACGAAGGCAGAAATACTGTTATTTCAGTGACCTAAAAGGGCTTCTGAATCGCGTTTGATGCGAACCAGATCGTCTGGCGTTTGATTGGGTTGCGGCGCCCGAAGGCGATTATTTGTATAAGTTGCCAGGGCTCTGACCAGAAGTTAGACAGGATCAGTCTGGTAACGTTTTGAAATCACATGAATTATCTAGTAGGTTTGTTTGGCACTGGACATGCATTTTCTTAGACAACGAGGGGCTTTGCTAGACGAAGCCAGAATGTAGAGGAAAAGCTGATTTGAATTGAACTCCCCCTGAACCTGAATCTCTTGCGGCACGTAACTGATCTGACCTGACTAGCAGCGCTGACTGATGCGAACTATGACACGGAGTAGCTAGAGCTTTGCTAGCAAAACCCCTCGCTATCCACCCCGATTTCATTTCTTAAGCCCATTTATAGTGTATCAAATCAACCTTGCGAAAAAATTGCTCCGTTGTGTAAGATTCTGCGTTTCAGTCCCCCCGAGCTTCAGTGGCAAAAAAATGCATCGCAGCACCACGGAAGCGCGCAACGAAAATTTTTCGTAACTGTTTTGTTTCCCTATATATTCTTCTGGCGCAAAAGCGCTGGGTATAGCCCCATGATTGCCGCAGCTGATTCTCTGGGTATCGTCGGTTTGAGTTCGTTAAGGGGTCTGAGACAGGACGTTTGAAATCCCGAACGCCCACGACCAAAACGTATTCCTAGGTTCTTTAAAAAGCCCCTGAAAGCCGGCAAAACTTCGCCATCGACTGCAAAATCCAAGCCTGGAAATGCGCGCCGGAGGCAAAAGAGAGCTGCAGCATCGGCAACTGACCAGCTAGAAAGCTTTAGTGTCAGACCATCCTCCACGTTATGACAACGCATGGCTTCGGTGAGCGACATCAGCCAGGGATGGGGGGCGTCATCGTAAGAAACTGGCTTCAGGTTTGATAGCTGGGATGGGCTTATGCTGACTAGAACACTTGGGCCTGCGCTTGCAAGGAGGTTTGTTCCCTCACGGGTTACAAGGACGATAGGTCCGTCGAACCAATCGCCATGAAGCCAGCCATAGCGTGGAATAAAAACGACTGGCTCCAAGACTTTAGGAAACAGGGGGGTGTCATACCAGAGTGCTTTGTAGGATTGCACCGTGAGACCCGCAATGTTGCGGGTTTCTCCCAGCCTGAGATCGTTTCCATGAAAATAGGGATCAAACCCCTGACGAGGTGACAAAGACTTATCGAAATGGATTAGCTTAGACATTGAACCGAAATTCGATCACGTCGCCGTCGTTGACCACATATTCGCGGCCTTCCTGGCGAACGAGACCCTGCTCTTTGAGTTTGGGGCGCGTGCCGACCTTCTGCAGATCCTTGATATCATAGACCTCAGCGCAGATAAATCCGCGCTCGAAATCTGAATGAATCTTTCCAGCGGCGACAGGTGCTTTGTCTCCTTTGTGGATTGTCCAGGCACGGATCTCTTTTTCACCCGCGGTAAAATACGTGGCTAGTCCCAGAAGGTCATAACCTGCCATGATCAAACGATTTAATCCTGGCTCCTTAAGGCCAAGATCGTTGATCATTTCTTGGCGCTCGGCATCGCCAAGCTCGGATAGCTCTTCTTCAAGCCGGCTTGAGATAATCACCGTGCTGGCACCTTCCTTGGCTGCGTGCTCTTTGACTCGCAAGGTGTAGGCATTGTCGCTGTCGCCGCCGGCTAGGTCCTCGCCGACATTGCATACGTAGAGAACTTTTTTGCTCGTGATAAGATGCAGGTCGCGGTAAGCGTCGGCAGCTTCTTTGAATTCATTTAAGCTCGGGTGCGTGAAAAGCCGTGCGGGTTTTAACTCTTGTAGCAAAGCTTCTAGTGCTGCGAGCATATCGATGATGGCAAGGGTTTCTTTTTTGCCGGACTTCGCCAGTTTTTTGTAGCGATTCGACGCGTTGGTCACTGTTTCGGCATCAGCGAAAATCAATTCGGCCTCGATGATTCCGATGTCGCGGATCGGATCAACGCTACCCTCGACATGGATAATGTCGCCAGAATCAAAGCACCGCACAACATGGGCGATGGCATCGGTCGAGCGAATATGACCCAAGAATTGGTTGCCCAGACCCTCTCCCTGGGCTGCGCCTTTGACTAGTCCTGCGATATCCACGAACTCCATTGTGGCCGGCACGATCCGCTGGGCTTTGACGTAATGGTCTAGAATTTTGAGACGGTCGTCTGGGACATCGACCCGGCCGACGTTGGGTTCGATCGTGCAAAATGGGTAGTTGGAAGCCGCAACGCCTACGCGGGTCAGAGCGTTAAATAAAGTAGATTTTCCGACATTGGGCAACCCCACGATACCGCACTTAAAACCCATGAATTAACTCCGCATGTTGGTAAACTGAAGGGCCAAACCCTGCTCTTTTTCTTTGACTAGGGCAATCACGGCCTGAAGGTCGTCGATTTTTTTAGCCGTGACCCGGACCTGCTCGTCCTGAATCTGAGCCTGAACTTTGAGCTTGGAGTCTTTGATGAGGCGCATGATTTTTTTTGCCTCTTCTTTGCCGATACCCTCTCGAAGGGTGACATATTGGCGTATTTGGCCACCCGATGCGTCCTCTTCTTTTCCATAGTCAAGGCTGCGTAGGTCGAGCGATCGCTTGGCCATCTTTTGTTCAAGAAGCTGGTGAATCGCCCTGAGCTTCATGTCATCTTCGGCGAGAATGGTGATGCGTTTTTCTTCTTTTGATAGCTCGATCGAAGATTTTCCCCCCCGGAAATCAAAGCGATTCCCGATCTCTTTTGCCGTTTGATTGACGGCATTATCGAGCTCTTGCATGTCGACTTCTGATACAATGTCAAAGGATGGCATAAATCTCCTCCCCATGGTGACGATCGGGTGTGGGGTAAGCGGCCTGTCAGGAAAATTGCACATAAAAAACCAAAACGTACTTTTAGCCCAATGATGCAACGAAAGTCCATTAAATATGCGGCCTACGCCGCAGCGATGATGCTTTTCGGCCTAGGACGCGCGGCTTGGTCCGGACCCAAAATCATGCCGTCCGCAAGTCCAATCTCGCCCAAGGAAGAGGTTCAGGACCTTGAGGCTTGCCGCAAGCAGGCTCTCAAGTCTATGGCTTCAGATCCCCACAAAAAAGGCAAGGAACTTCTTGCGGCCTGCGAAGATCGGTTTCCCGGTGCCTCTGAATCAACAAACTGCAAGCGCGATGCCCTAAAGCAGTTTAAGAAATCTCCTGCCAAACTCAAGATGGCCTTAATGCAATGCAATCAGAAACGCAAAGCTAAGTCCTTTAACGCAACTTCGACAGTACCTTTTACGATCGAAGGTGGTCAGCTCTATTTTGCGGGAATGGGGCTCAATGTCGCTCATGGGGCCCTCGATGCCGAGGTTGGCAATTATTCGTGCGAGCCCTTGCAGACGTATTTTACAAAAGGGGTTCCCGAATTCCTTCTGTTTGGCAACAACCCCTCCGTGTTCCAAGGGTTTCGCGGCATGAAGCATGCCGAAATCATGCAGAAGATTGGAGTCAAGATCAAGGGCGACAAGGCTGAACAGCCGTTTCAAATCAGCCCGTCCTTTGGCCAAGTCTACGATCCGACCAATCGCGAAAAAGTAGCAGCCTATTTTCCGATCAGCTATTGCTATTTTGCGCGCAAGGCTGGTCCCGTGTTTAAGGGGCTTAAAGTCTACTACCTTGTCGACAAAGCCACCAAAACGAGTTTGCCGTATTTTGGTATCGCTTTTTACCAAGAAAAAACCCCCGCTAAAGTCGATGAGATAGCCGCCAAAGCTTTGGAAGTCTTGGGTCATGGCTATAAAGTTCAGGTGAGCGAAAAACTCTATACCTATATTGGTAAATCCCCGTTTAAACAATTCGATGCCGAGGGGGATCCGTATAATATTTGTAAGGATGCCAAAGATCATGAATTTGTCGTCCTGATTCGTAAAGATGCCAAGGGCAAGCGACCGGACTATATTGCCACCGCCAATATCCGCAATCTTTGCCAATTTGGTGATCTCTTATCGAGTTCGATAGTCAAAGGTGGAAAATAAGTCCTGAGCTCGACTTCGGCCATTTTTTCTGCTGCAATCACCAAACCCTTGTATGGCA
>CAZOSN010000056.1:0-20441 GCA_964582405.1 uncultured Oligoflexales bacterium
GCAAGGGTCAGCAGAACCTCAAAATTCGGGGTGCGCTATTCTTTTTGACCACGCTGAGTTCCATTCAGGTCTCTCTCGGCTTCGAAATGAATCAGCTTGTAAGCTTCATACCTCTGTTCCTGTATCTCATGGTCCAGTTCCTCCGAACGGTCGATATCAAATATCTGTGCTATTTTATTTTGGTGTTTTCCGTCGTCTTGACCAACGCCCCGCTTCTAACCCTGGGCTATCTCTATTGCTCTATTCATCTTTTCCTTCTGACCGGTTTAACCATAATTTTTCTCAATTTTCGGCGCAATGCTCGGAGGCAGAAATCTGCTGCGACCACTTTAGGTAATCTGACTAGCAGCCTGTGGCGATATTTTTCCACTACCAGGTCACTATCGCTAATGGGACTGACCTTGGTAGCCTGCATCCCGCTCCTTCTACCTTATATTTACGCCAACAAACTGATTCAAGACATTGAACCCAGCTCATCAAGTGATCGCATGCAGCACTTCTTTAGCATTCTATTCAGACTTGATCAGCTTCATCATCTTGATTTAGGAAATTTTCTCTATCTGTCGCTTAGTCCCGTCAATGTCTTTTGGAAAAACTGGATTTTTCTGGGGATAAGCACCTTTATCCTAAGTCTCATCGGTGCCACTTTTTCCAAAAAAAAGGAAAAGTGGTTCTTCCTTGGAGGCAATGTCGCTTGCCTGCTGCTGATCGGCATAAACGTACCCTGGACCAACCCGGCGTCCGCCGTCACATGGCTGACAATGCTAACAAATCCGTTTGGGGTCCTGGTTCGGCACCTCCATATGCTTTCGCTGTACTTGCCCTTTTTCTACTTCCCCTTGATCGTTTTAGGTCTACAGGTTTTGCTGGAAGACATGCCACGGTGGTCCAAGGAATTGCCCGATCATCGGAAGATTTATTTTGCCGTTCTTACCATAGGTGGCATAGGCATCTATGCATTGATCACCGGACTACCACCTGGGCAGAGCATCGTCTGCCTGATCACCATCGCCGTTTTGATCTTATTCTACGCCCTGGCTCGCCAATCAATTGAAATTCGTGCGGGCATTTGGTTGATTCTTGGACTTTCTCTGGGAATGATAGGCTACGATTTGGTGATCAGCAGAGAGTATTTCTTGTCAGACACGTTCGGCAACCGCACCGTAGAACCCCGATCCTATGCCGTTGCCGGCGGCCAGGTCATAGTCCCTGACTACCAAAATCCCGAGATTTTTTCCCTACGAAATCACTACAACGCGGAATTCATGAGCGATGAAGAACGCGTGGCGACCAGGCAATCCTACTATGGGCGTTTTCACTCGTTTACTCATTATAATCGCTACTTTGAAAGCATGAATATTTATTCTCCACGCCATAAATCTTATGTTGAACTCTATACCAACCCCTTGATTCAAAAATATCTGAAGCAATCGGTCCCTGATCAACGGATGATTTTTGATACACCTTTTGCAGTCGACAGCAAAAACATTTCGCTCGAAGACGCGATAAATCGCAACCTTCTTGATCAGATCGTGGTCCTTAATGGTTCACTCGATTCGGTTCAAAGCACTCTTGGGCGCGATCTGATCGCAGAGCTCAAGCAGAAATCTCCTGAAACCACTACCGCAGCGCGACCAAGCCGGATTGCTTTTGAGTTTTCGTTTTCTGAACGAGACGCCACCGTCAATCCTCTTTCCGATGAACTCTTGCGCTACAGTGTGCCTCTGCCCGCGGATTTCCCCAAATATTTCAGCACGGCCTCATTTACCAAGGACCGCGACGACTACAGACTTCAGGTGAATGGCCGTTCGTTTTCACCAGTCCAAGGCTACCTTTCGCAAGCTCAGACATTTGATATACAAAATTATCAAACTGGCATGTTAAACTTTGCAGTCAGAAAGGATTCAAAAATTGAGCACCTTCAGGGTCAGCTCGCGATCACACAACCCTCCGAAATCCTTGGACTTTGGAGTGTCTCGCACGATAATTTTGGCCTTACATACCAGATGATGCGCGACGGATGGTTGATTTTCCATACACCCTTTGATGAGCGGATGGAAATTTCCGTCGATGGCAAAGCCACCGTCAAATTCCGAGCCAATGGCCCTTTTACAGCCATCCCCCTATCAATGGGAATTCACAAAATTCTACTTAGCTATATGCCGCAGACTTGGTTACGCCCCGCATTTGTTATATCGATAATACTCGGATTTATCCTAGTTGGCCTCGTCATACTTGCCGCGCTTAGGGCCAATTGCTCAAGTTATTTATGGACAGAACCTTAGGAAGCTCTATGAAACCAAGTCCAAGTTGGAATCCATTGTTCGTGGTGGCTAGCGCATTTGTGCTAGCTATGACTGCCAACTATGTTATTAATCCGGTCTTGTTTCAGAGCCCCAAGAGCTTTATTTGGCAGCACAGCCTTGCCATCCCTTACGAACTTTGTTTGTTCATGGTTTCCCAATTTAAGCATGGCGCCATCGACCTTTGGAGTCACTTTGATCAAATAAATTTCTCTTACCCAACCGTCACGGTTGGGTATACCTCGTGGACGAACATGATGGTTGCAGGAGTCTATTTACTATTCTCGCCTTTTATCAAGTTTCCTGGCGAAGCGTTTCATTCTACTTTTACGATCGTGTACTACGGATTTTGCGCCATCATGAGACTATTTGGTGGTTTTCTATTTGTTTCTTTATACTCGCTAAATCCGTGGGTCATCGGACTTTCCTTGTTTTACCTCAATACGATCTGCTCGATACAGAATTTTTTGGGTTTTGAACTCAACCCCATTATGAGTTTTCTACCATTCTTATTTTACTTGATCGTAAAGATCCTGAGAGAGCACAAGCTTAAACATATTTTGTACTTTTTGATTACCTACGCCGTAATGTTTGCAAGCACGCCTTTGCTAGCACTGGGCTACATCTACGGAAGTCTCCATTTCATGCTGAGCATTGCCGGAGTGATGTTTATAAAGAATCGGTGGAAGGCCAAAGAAGCGCCATCGTTTAAAAATTTGCTGCAGTTTTCGAACCTAGGAAAAGTATTTTTTACCGCAGTCATTTGTTTGGTCATAGCCTCTCCGTATCTTTTGATGTACCCATTAACCTCCGACATCATGCCCAGTTCTCAAAGCGATCGGATGAACGACTTCTTCAATTGGAATGATCGATTTCAGCGTTTTGAGCGAATAGATTGGTCAACTTTTCTCCACTACTCACTAAGTGCCGATAATTTTTTCTGGCAGCGGTGGGTTTATCTTGGCGTGAGCAGTTTTTTCCTTTTTTTCATCGGTGCCACTCTTTCACGCCACAAAGAAAAATGGCTGATGATTGGAACCACGATCTTGACTCTTCTCTTCATAGCTAGCCCAGCCGGCCCCACCAATTTTTTCTCGGCTGTCACTTGGTACCAGGTTTTCACCAATCCTTTTTCGGGACTTCTGCGCTCACTTCATATGCTATCTTTAATCCTACCAACCTACTATTTTCCCGTGGTCGTACTGGGATTGAAGACTCTCCTCGAAGAGTTTCCCAGCGAAGGATTCTCGAGTCGTCCTAAAACTATCGGTCTTATTACTTTATTCGCATTTCTTGCGCTTTGGACTTCCCAAAGCGAATTCCCCAGGGGAACGATGTTCATGTTCCTAGCGGCTGCAGCGTTGATCTGGCTTCTCAGCAAATGGGGGCAACGATTCTTAAATCGGCGGCATTATTCTTGGACCAGACCTGACCACTTGACTCTTGGGTTCATCTTGATTCTATTCATTTTTGATTTGTGGGTTACACGCGCCTACAACTTAAACGATACCTTCGACAAGCGAGAGGTCCTGCCTCGCTCATACGACGTAGCCTACGGTCAAACCATTGTTCCTGACTATCAAAATCCCGACTTATTCCCTCTGAGAAACCACTACAGCATTATACCCATGGGCGAACATCGCCTAGAGCGCCCGCAAAACTACTATGGGCAACTTTTTGGATTTACCCACTATGAACGTTTCTTTCACCAGCCGAATATCTATGCACCTCGCCATAAGTCATTCGAAAAACTCTATACAGACGGAGATTTTCCAACTTATTTATCAAGCAGTGCCCCCGAAAGTAGGATGATCTACGATGTTCCTTTAGCAGTCTCAAGGCGTCATCTATCGTTCCACGACGCTATGAAGTGGAATATCATCCCCTCGGTTGTGGTGATTGATGATGAAGGTTTGCCAAAAACTGATTTTACCCTCACCGAACCTGAGGTCCTTGACCTCGCAAATAAGGCCAAGGAAGGCCCTCTACCCGCAAGGCCCCCAAGGCCATTGCGTCAAGCTTTTGCCTGGAATTTTTCATTTAAAGACGCCAAAGTAGTCGATGAGCACGAAGGATTGATTACCTATTCCATCAAGTTACCTGATGACTTTCCTGCGTATTTCAGCACCACATCTTTTACCAAGGATCGCGACTATTTTCAGCTAAGCAGCCAGGGAAAACCCCTTACTCCCGTGCAAGGAAAACCTTCCGAACCCGGAACCTTCGACGTGCAGAATTATCAGACAAGACACCTCACTATCTTGCTGAAATCGGATTATCCTTTGGCGGGAGCAACGGGCAAACTAACCATTTGGCAACCAGAAGAAATACTAGGCCTTTGGAGTCAAACCAACGACAACTATGGCTTGCGCTACGACATGAAACAAGATGGCTGGCTTGTGATCCACACGCCTTGGGACGACAAGATGAAGATTAGTGTCGATGGCCAAGAGGTCACGAAATTTCGAGCCAATGAAATTTTCACCGCGATTCCACTTGCCTCTGGGCAACATGATATTCTGTTAAGCTACCTACCTGGAAGCCCCATACGGCTGCTCCTTGTCATTTCGATGGTCCTAGGAATCGTTTCGGCAGGAGGTGTTTTTATCGATGAATTTGTATCGATGCTTCGGCAATTTCGTTCCGTACATTAAGGGTCTGTCCATAAATAACTTGCACTTTTGGCGGTTGACTGGTGGTCAGGCTTGGCCGGCGAAAGGTTTGAACAGACCCTAACCATTGAAAATTTCAGAAACCAGTCGCCGTCGATCGGATATATCGTATTGGCCAAAGTAGTTCGAATCGTAGTTTCCAAATCCGGGACGGCCTTGAGTTTCGAAATCTGAGTAGTCGAGCCCCATCGCGATCATAATAGTCACAAGTAGCTCGTTGATCGGCCGTCCAAGGAACGGATAATAGTCTGTTCTGAATTCGCAGGGCTCACCATAAACACATTCAGGGAGTCCGACTTGTTCCCGGCTTGATTTATAGATCAGCCGCTTGCTCACCCCCAGTTTCTGAAAATCCAGAAAGTAGCCCGTGCGGAGAGCCCCACCTGCGCTACCGGCCATAAACATCGGCATGTCAATGCTCGCATGAACGGTGTAGCTACCCAAATCATTTTTGCGAACGCAGTTCTCCGTAACCCACATGACCAAAGAGTTGTCCAGATAGGTCTTTCCAGATTCAAAATCTTCGACTTCGTCAAGCTCGGCCAAAAGTTTGGCAACGACTTGTCCATGAAAATTCTGCGCCTGCAGAAATTGCTCGAGAGCGCTAGGATTTTGAAACTCGTGACTTAGCGTATGGTACCTTGGGGTTCCTTTAACATAGGTAAGGGGCTTATTATCGACAATATCCGTTATATTAAGAGTAATCACCCGCGAGATATCACATTTGATGACCGCCGAAATAAGCTTTACATAGTAATCAAGACGCTTAGAATCTGTATCAAAACTTTCGGGTTTAAGCTTATAAGTACACTGCTGTGGCGAAGTTCCCATCGCCCTCAGAACTTCATAATGCTCGATCAGTTTTTTGCGATCCTCCTCGGCAAGACTGAGTCGACCAAAGCGGTTCTTATATTCGGATTCTAAGAACCCCTTCACCATCGGGTTATCATAGGTAGCTGAAAATACTCTGTTATACGCCATCAGCACATGATCGATCGGGACAATCGGTCCCGTCTTCGGGTTGAAAGACATGCGCATTTTTGTGGTCGGATCACCTTTGTTCAAAAGATGCAGCGATCTAAGAAGAGGTTCGTTTTGATAGAACGACTTAGCAAAGGCAACGACCTGGTCTATGGTCGCCCCAGGTTTATCAAGCAAACCTGCTCCATCGAGAATTTTGTAAGGGCCATGAGCTGCAACCTCGTCAGTCGAAATGATGTCAAGCCCTCGCAGCAGGTTGATCTTTGACTTGAATCGATCGAACGTTTTGTCAAATACCAAAGAAATTGGTCCCGGTATGTCGCTCAGGGCGATCCCCCGCGCTTCAGAACTGATACGTCGCAACGGGATTTCGGACGAAGGATACCAATGGTCTGCATATTGACCATGGGCTGTCTGCAGAATCACGAGGCGCTTTGGGTATCGGCGCAGTTTTAACTCCTTGGCGCCCAGCAAACTCGGCAAAAACGGCAGCAACAGTCCCTGCGTCGACAACATTTTTACAAGATCGCGCCTCGACAAAGCCACCCTAAACTCCTCCGTCATTCAATCATCGTATCACAAAGCTCACTTGACAGACCTATCGGCATATCTTCTTGTGTTTTGATACCAACAAGTTCGTTGAGTTAAAATAGGAGACGTAAAGGTTTTTGACCAATAGCCGAATCAACTTGGTGAAGTCCACAATTTTGGCCATGCGCCTCCCGTGGCTGATGTTGGCATCCGATGAGGATGGGACGAGGCGTTGGCGTGAGCATTTTACAAAATCTCGACACCCTGACTTGGTTCGACGAGAAAAGTTTATGGTGCCTCGCAAAAAGAAGCAATATTTGACTATGAATTTAAGCTCTTGTCTATCGCTTTTGCTTGTTCTCTCTTCGGCTTGCGGCCTTTCTCCGAAAGGTCGATCCGTCATCGAGCCTACGGACAAACCGATCGTACCTAATCAACCTCATGATGATGCGGAGAGCAACCCACAAAAATCCTGCGAGGAAATCACGGGCGACCCGAATGAGAGATTGGATCAAATCAAAGAAATCACAACAAACTACTGCTTTTCCTGTCACAACGACCAAAATTTGTCTGGCGGAATTTCTTATGACCCGAGCAGAAGAAACGAGCAGTTTGCGGCGCTTCTTAGACAAGGCGTCGATGCCATCGAAGCAGGTCGGATGCCTCCTTCTGGATCACTGCCCAATCCTTGCCAAATGAAACTGATGAAAGACTTTGCCCAGTCAAGCACTCCCAAGGTAGATCAATGCGCGGCAATTCAGGCAGAATCACCCAGTTTTCTGGCCAGCGTACGACCAATTCTGAATCGCTACTGCATAAGTTGTCATAACTCACAAAAGCAATCGGCAGGTCTTGACTACACGCAGGATTTCTCAAGCTATAGAACTGAGACTCTAACAAAGCAGATGCTTGACTCAATTGAAAGCGGGCGCATGCCGCTCGCGTCGGAAAAACCCGTGCCGTGTGAGATGAACGCGCTTCGAGCCTATCTTCAATCCCTCCCAAGACAGGAAGAAATTGACAGTTGCCCTGAAGTCAAAACACGGATCTTGAACTACCCTGAGCATGTTGCCCCGATCATCAACAGTAATTGCACGGGCTGCCATAGCGCTGGTCAACCGACAAGCATCAGATTGGACGTAGAGGTTGACGCCAAGGATAGTCGCACCACAAAAGAACGCTGGACGAGGGCCCTGAGTGCCGCGCGTTCTCAGCGGATGCCCCCGAGTGGTCGCAGGCTGAATGGATGTGAACTTGACACTCTCGAAACCTGGCTCAAGACTCAACAAGATGAGCAACCCGTGGATTGTTCGAAACAGCGAACTTCGTTGCGGCATACGATGAGTCCGCTCACCGAATTTGAATACCGCAACACAATTCTTGGGCTCTTTGGTCCTAAGGCAGAGGCCGCCATTTCCGATGTTCTTGACATCTTTCCAAACGACCTACCGAATAGCTATGATGGAAAATCAGCGCCCATGCGATTTGAAATTGTTCTTGTCTACAAGATTGTCGCAGAATCCGTTGCAAATTATTTTGCCAACAACCCCTCTGAACTCGCTCAACTGATCGGTTGCATGCCGGACTCCAAGCCAGAATGCCAAAGGCAATTCATACAGAAATTTGGGCCTATGATTTTCCGCCGACCTCTCAAACTTGATGAGATCGACCATTATCTTTCGGCTTTTTTTCGGGCGGATGATGACACCATTCAGCCCTACGCGGAGGCTATTGCAGCTCTTTTGCAAACTCCTGATTTTCTATACAAAATCGAGTACGACCCCAGAAAACCTGCCGATCGCTGGGAAATAGGAAGTCGGCTCGCATTTGCTATATGGAAGTCCGCACCAGATCAAAAGCTACTGGATACAATTCAATCCATCGACCTGACCATACCAGCCGAACGTGAACTCCTTGCCCAGCAAATGTTCGATGATCCTCGGTCCATTCGTTCCATGCAGTATTTTTTTGAACACCTGATGCAAATAAAAAAATCTCAGGCTTTTATTCAGCCGGATTTTTTCTGGGGTAACTTGAAGAGTCCTACTTTCCACCAAGATGCGAAGCAAGAGTTTGAAGATTTCGTATCTTATATCATCCGGTCAGGGGGAGGATTAAATGCGCTATTCAATTCAAGAGCTATCAAAATATCGAGCCCAAACATGAGTGAACTCTATGGATTGGATATCTCTGGTCGGTACCAAATTTTGCAAGGAGACCATGCGACCGGAATTCTAGGACGTGCCGCCGTGCTTATTCAGGATGACGTCGTCGAATCGCCTGTAAAGCGAGGCCACAAGATTCGTGAGCAAATCCTTTGCGACGAATCATTGGTTCCTCCAGGATTCACGCCAACCGACCAATCGGCGTCGCTGACATCCACCCGGACCAGTACCAGGGAGTATTGGGAACAATTGACTCATGTTCCGGAGTGCTATGGCTGTCACAGCAGGATGAATCCTCTAGGCTTCGCTTTTCAAGAGTATGATAGCCTTGGTCGCCACCGCGAGACGGAAAAACAATACAGCGACACGGGTCAGGTTGTTGCTGAGTTTGACCTGGATCTCAACGTCAATCCCGAGATATCCTCCGATGACACCAATCAGGTGCATGGGGCGCGAGGACTATCCCAACTTCTGTCAACCCACCCCTCGACCGAGCTATGCATCCCCACAAAAATATACCGCTACCTTTTTCAGCAACGGGAACATGATCAAGATCGTTGCCTGATTCGTTTCACCTCCCAGGGCCTTCCCAAGAGCAAATTAAGCATCCAGGATATGGTCAAGGACTTCGTCATGAGAGACGAATTCATTAGAAAGTCCCCTTGATTTCTCCTGACCGAGGTAAATGCAATCCCCTTGGATATTTAAACCTTGCTTGCACCCTGGTCTTAAGTTATGAAAAGATACGGCATAAATCACTTTTTTAAGACACTGGACTGATGACAATACAGATTGAGACCGAATGCCTCGTTATCGGCTCTGGCCCTGGAGGAGCCTACACATCTCTGCTGCTAGCGCGCGCTGGTCGCAAAGTTTTGCTTGTTGAAGAGGGCTCCAATTGGTCGCAAGACTCGGCTCCGAGCTATTCCATGAGCGAGATGATGCAGAAATACCGCAATGGCGGTTTGACAACAACCTTTGGCCAACCCAAAGTTGTATACATCGAGCCGATCTGCTTGGGCGGAGCGAGCGAGATTAACGCCTCGCTCTGTCATGATCCTCCTCCCGAAATCATCGATCGGTGGCAAAAGGATTATGCGATCGATGGCTTTGAGCAGAGCGCGATAGACGCGGCTCTTCTATCCGTTGAAGAAGAGTTATCAGTCAAATCATTGCCATTTGAGTTGGATATCGGATCTAAATTAATCTATAAGGGAGCCAAAGCACTGGATTGGATGGCTCAAGAGGTGCCTCGCTTTTACGAGTATGAGCCAGATCAGACAGGAAAAATAGTAGCAAAGCGGCAAAGCATGTCGTCTACCCTGATTCCCAAAGCTCAGCGCGAAGGCGTTGAAATTTTACCCAACATTAGAATTCAAACCCTAGAATTTAAGGGTCGCAATGCGGTTCGTGCTTTGGGCTATAAGACTTCGGGCTCCACAAAGCAATCCATCGCAATCAAATTTCGCCAAGTTTTTGTATGCTGCGGAGCTATTCAGACCCCATTCCTTCTGCGCAGCTGCGGGATAACTAAAAATATTGGCAACTCCTTGCGGATGCATCCCTACGTGAGAATTGCCGCACGCTTCGAGGATGAGGTCAACGATACCTCCGGAGGTGTGCCACCTGTGCAGATCTCTGAGTTTAAACCCAATATCACTCTCGGGGGCTCCTACAGCTCGATCCCCCACCTGGCTCTTTGGCTCAGTAGCGCAGGGGCCCTCGATCATTGCGAGGGCGACAACTGGAAAAAAATCGCCATGTTTTACGCTCTCTGCATTGCACAGGGCAAGGGCTACATTCGTAAAATGCCGTTTTTGAAGGACCCATTCATTTATTTTTCCTTTGCCAAATCTGATCTTAAAGCCTTGGGAGATGGCCTTTATAAGCTAGGTCAGCTACTTTTTGCCGCAGGCGCCCGCGAGCTGTTTCTCCCGATCGCTAAATCACGCTCGATTCACAGCCTGGCAGGTCTCGACCCGTACAGAATTCACGGTCTTCCAGCCAAACAATCGAGTATTTCTACCATTCATCTTTTTAGCTCTATACCGATGGGCGAAAATCGTCAGTTGTGTGGGGTTGATTCCTATGGCCGCGTCTTTGACTTTGACAACGTTCGGATTAACGACGCAAGTATACTGCCGGATGGTCCTGGGGTTAATCCACAAAAGACCATTCTTGCCCTCACCAAGCGCAACACGGACTATTTTTTAGCACATGCTTAAGAATCGCCAAAATCCAGATCATGGTTCAACCCCCTCCCCGATCAGCGTAGCGATTGCCGGCACAGTACTCAGCATCACCTTGTTTTTAGTCGTTCTGTCAATTATCGCCTACATCAAAAATGGCCATATTGACGAACCGGATGAAACCTCGATCTATTTTCTTTTTTTTGGCCTTGCGCCACTTGTGGGAGGCGCGCTGCTAAAATTCATCCTCCCAAGCGCTCATGCAGACACCCAAGTTCGATTCCATTACCTGATGATAGTCAACGCCATCGCGATTCAGTTTATCTTTATCAACAGTTTTCCGCCCGTATTTAAGGGAAACACCGACCAATTTTTTGAGCAGACCAGGGTATTTCTATACGTGCAGGTGGGCATCAGTATCCTGATTTTTTTTGCCGCCCGCGTCTTTGAACGTTTTCAGTTTGCATGGGCTTTTCAGCTTGCATGGGCAAAAGGCCTAGGAAACCTGGTAAGTCTCATTTCCTTCGTTGGATTGCCAATAGCTTTTATTGCGGTTTGCGCAAATCAATACCTTCAAGAAATCAAGGATGACCACCTCACCCTGCGGGCATTTCAAATAGGAATGTCAGTGGCCATGATCGCAGGATTAGCTGGTATTGTATTTAAATCAAAATTGAAGAGAATCTATGAATGGCAACCGCCGAAGGTTCTTTCCTACGGCGGCATATTGGCAACGGTCTTAGTGATCGCGCTGCAGTTTAATGGTTCGCTCAATAGCTGGGATGTTCGCCATTTTGGGCCTTATATCGGACCAGCCATGGCAGTCAATGCGGGCTATCGGCCATTTATCGATGTGTATAGCCAGTACGGGCTGCTGGTATTTTTAATTCCAGCTCTTCTATTTAAAACACTTTTACCCACGACATATAGCGCGATGGAACTCATCTCGCTACTCTTTAATACTGCAGAATTCCTGATTATTTTGGCTATAGCAAGCAAACTGGCTAAGAGCCGATTCATGGGCATCCTGCTTGGTTTGTTTGGAATTCTTGTCTACCTTCACATCGACTTCCTAAATCCCGGACCATGGGGCTGCAGCGCATGCGGCAGCCTACCGTCAGGGGGCGGCATGCGTCACCTACCCATTATCCTGAGCCTTTTTCTACTGATTTCGATGAAGAAGGATCGGCAATTCACATGGCCATCAATTCTAGCACTGAGCGTAGCTTGCCTTTGGAGCGTTGAACAGACCGTTTATAATATCGCTCTCTATGGGGCATTCCTCGTTTGCCGCGGCATCGTCAATCGGAGGCATTTTTGGTGGTACATCGCAAACATAGCAAAGCTTCCGATCATAGTCCTTGGGACTTATGCGGCGTATGCCGCTATCAGCAAAGTCAGTTATGGCGAATTACCAAACGTAATCCCCTATATAGAGCAGTTGTTTTTCTTTAATAGTCCGACCTTTTTCTGGTTAATCGTTCTTGGTCCAAAGCAACTGCTGTTTGGACTTCATGTCGTGGTCTATTTTTCGCTTTTATCCTACGCAACTTATGTCTTTTGGATAAGAGATAGGACCGCGCGGTTAAAACTTTGGGAGCAGACCGAACCGCTGCTGCTTATAGCGGTTGCAGGCGTTTTTCATTTGCAGTATTTCGTGGGCAGATCGACCGACAGCGCATTGCTCGGCTATAGCCTTCCGCTTTTTCTCCTAACAGGCATCCTCATCGAGCGCGGGCTCTATGTATGGTTTTTCGCGCGGCCATCCCGCGAGGTGAATTTCAGTCGCCTCAAATGGCAATCCTTGCCCCTTTGGATAGCTGGGGCAATTTTTATTACCCTTTCGACGGGCGTTATATTTGAAGCTACCGACAAAATCGGCCACAGTCGCTACACGGAAGACCCCCTCCTCAGCCCACGCAAGACAATTTTTACCCTCATGCTTTTTGACCATTATTCGATAAGTCAAATCGCTGCCCACTGGCACGCTCAGCTATTCACCAACATCCCAGAGCCTTATCAAGATGAGGTAGCTTTGATCGAAAAGCACACGCAGAAAAGTGACAGAATCGCTATTTTTCTTGGCGATGATGAATTACCGATATTTGCTTATGCGCGAAGAGGCAACATATTCTCCGTCGGGCATGTGATCACCGATAGTCAGTCGAAGACCTTAAAACAAAGAATCCTAGCCGAAGCACGCGCTCTGAAGCCCGGTGACCTCCTCCTATCAAGCTTTAGCATCCTTCGCCGCAACCCCGGGGCCCCCTATTGGAGTTCGCAGCCAGATCAAATGCTCGGGCCGACCTTTCAAGCTGAAGGCTCTAAGGTTCTCCTTTCTATGGGTCAAGAGCTCCTTCGGCAGATCGTCGAGAACACAAAACTCGAAGTCGTTGAAGCACTACCTAATGGCGTTGCATTATTTAGAGTCTATAGCGGTGAAGAAATTGATTTCAACGATTGGGAAAAATTGCGCATCGACTATAGTTTCAAACCCGTTGAACTCTGGACCATGATAGACAAAAAGAATCGAGGGTGACAATGGAACTACAAGCATCGCCCATCATCAAACGTCTCATTGTCGTCAGTTTTTTTTGCCTTCTGGGCATTTGGCTAGCGGGGCTTTTTTCCTACCTGACTCAACCCTTGTTTGCCCCCATCAAGCCCGAAGTTCAAGCTATGATTGTGCCCTATTTGCATTTCGAGCAGGAAGCCAGAGAAGTAATTTTCTTCAAATACAGCGAAATCATCGGTTTCGTATTCGGATTAGCAAGCCTCAGGCTGGTACCCCTTGTGATCAGAACTAAGCCGCTCGTCCTTGGGACCATAGCAGGAATTCTGCTTATGAATTTGTCTATGGGGTTGTTTTGGCAGCAGAAGCAGAGTTTTATCGAAAACCCTTCTATGACAGCACTTGCCGCAGCGTTAGCCTGCACCGCCTGCTTCTTGTTTGCGATCTTTTTTGCACTTCACCGAGGTCGAACGGTATGAAATTTGTTTACCTCCGATCTCTTATCAAAGAACTGGGACAGGCGCTGCTTGTGCTTGCCCTCCTGACTGTCATATTTCTCCCGCGATTTACGGACGAATCACGCCAAACCGTATTTGACATGCACCGGCGATCCATGTGCATCATTCCCGCAGTCTACCTTTTGGACAAGACTGCCATTCCAGGGGTCGATTTCCGCCCGCAATACGGCGTGGGGCAATCCTTTTTCTGTGCCAAGTTATTAGCGGATGAGTACATTACCAGTGTGCAGAATTTCGATTATTTTAACTGTGGAATGAAGGTATTCTTTTTTATTGCTCTCTACTTTTTTCTGGGCCGACTCTTCCGTACCAAACGCGCGCTTTTTTTGACTGGTGCAGCAATCCTGTCCGTCCAGTCTATCAGCTGGATCATAGCGGACAAGCCTTTGTCTCCTTGGACCTTAAAAGTCCCTAGTGTGGGCCTTTATCGGCATTCTTTTATTCCCATACTCTGGTTGGCCTGGGTCGGTTATGCCAACAGACGACATACCTGGACATGGTTGCTATTGCTTTCGATGATCGCAGGACTTCAATTGTTCTGGATAACCGACACAGGCATTGCAGCTATTCTAGCAACAGCTGCCGCATTGTTTCTCTTTGCGGACAAAGCGCTCGAGCGATTTATCGCTCCTACTGTTTTTGTAGCCCTTTCATTCTGCATGACAGGTATGTGGGGAGTCTTATGCTATGGACCGCGTTTCCTGAAGATTGATCTACCAGACCTTCTTGGCTATATCAGCTTCTTCAGCAGCGGACTGGGTGGCGTCCTCACGGCTTGGACCTACGATCCATTGCATCTTTTTATGAATATAGTGTCCGGGATGATGCTGACGGTCACCGTGGTTCTATGCCTAACCGAAAAATCCGAAAAGGTCGCAAAAATTATCGGTATCGTTGCCCTGTACGGGCTGGTCACGAGACTAAAATGGGTGAATAATTCTGCAGCCCACAATTTCTTAGGCGACTCTTTTTCCTATATTATCGTGGGATGTTACGGTCTCAGTCTCCTTCTTCCGCAGGTGCGATCCCTAGCTTTGACACGAGCCTGGGTCGTCAAACCTTGGATAAAAAATCTAGGTGCTGTCCTCGCGCTATTTTTACTTTGGGACATCAATGATCATGGCCGCTTTCAAATCTATAGCGGGTTCAAGTCTTATCTAGGTTCGGATGGAATATTTGAACTTCCCCACATTCTCAAGCAACCCTCGTCGCTTTGGGATGGCACGCTACTTCACGATATCAATCCCAAGGGTGCTTACACCAGTGACCTAAGCGATAGGCAGCTTATCGAAAAAGCAGCTGACGAGCATCACAAGATCATGATTCTCAGCTATGATTTAGCGACGCTCTATCATCTAGAGTCAAAGGTACCACCTCAATCAAATTTTCTGCCGCACGAAGAAATCATACTTCTCAATGATCTCAAAAAAGTTAAATCCGATATTCTGTCGCAGGACTATTTGGTCGCTAGCATTTCGCCTCAGGATCGCGGTGTGGTCGGACAAAGAGAAGATATAAACCAGATGCTCGCGACAAACTTCGCTGAGGTTCAGCGTAGCAAAAACCTAATTCTTTTCAAAAGAAATTGAGGAAATATCCTATGCCTCAAAACCTAACGCTCGGTTCCTGCATCCTTGGTGTCGTGCTGTTCACTTATCTGATCAGTCTACTGACGCTTGCTTCAAACAACAGAATAACCGAAGCGAATGAAAACCAGATCTTCTATCTTTTCTTTAGCCTGATCCCTGTCTTGGCAAGCTTTATCTTGCATCGCGTCTTCGGCAAAATCAGCCATACCGATGACTCAAAGCCTGCGGCAGAAAGCGAGATGCCGCAGTCGCTGATTGTATTCAATGCAATCGCCTTGCAGATATTTTTTCTATTAAGTTTTCCACCGTTCTTTTCGGGAGCGCCCTCGGATTTCTTTCCACGAGCCAGGATATTTTGCGTGGTGCAGCTGGCAGGAAGCCTGATTATCTATTTTCAAGGCAAACTCCCCTGGATATCCAGGCCCGCTCGCTCACCAAAATTGCAGACTTTGCTCTATACTTTGACCTTTATCGGGCTTCCACTAACCCTACTGGCAGTCTGCGGCAATCAATATCTTACTGATTTGCTTGATATTTATTTCCGGCGACAATCATTTGTATGGGGGATGACGTTCGGAGGACTCCTGCTCGGGATCGTCTATTTCTCGAACAGGCTTCCATTGTTTTTTAGACTTACCGGCAGCCGATTTCATAAATTTTTTACGATAGCGACGCTGGTCATCTCAATTTTCATCATCTGCCTTGAGATCAATGGCTCACTCAACGGCTTTGACAATGTTCACTACTCGCCCTACCTAGGTCCGGCGACGGCTGTTAATGCAGGATACCGTCCATTCATAGATGTCTACAGTCAGTACGGTTTTTTAAGCTTCTTGATACCTTCTTTCCTATTTAAGTGGTTTATTCCCGCGTCATTCAGTAGCTTGCAACTCATTGCCGTCAGCATATCAACCGTGCAGTACCTCATGATATTTGCTGTCGCGATTAAAATCTCTCGAAACAAATTCCTAGGAATCCTCTTTGGCCTGGGTGCCGTGCTAGCTTTTCTGAATGTCGGCTTTCTTGTTCCCGGAACCTTTTCAGGCTGCTCTGTCTGCGGCACCTACCCATCGGGCGGAGGAATGAGACACCTCCCTTTGATCACGACGCTGTTTTCATTAACCTTGATCAAGGATCGGCTTTTCAACACACTTTCTTTGACAGCTCTTGCTGTCGCAAGCCTCTGGAGTGCAGAGCAGCTTGTGTACAGTCTGGCGCTCTATTGTTTATTCATAATCGGACGTGGCGTGGTTTACCGGCAGCCTCTGATTTGGTTTGCCCGAAATCTGGGCAAAGTTATTCTTATTCCCTTAGGTACTTTCGGATGCTACGGATTGTTGAGCAAAATTGTCTATGGTGAATTACCAAATTTGCAGCCCTACCTTGACCAGTTGGCTTACTTTAAAAACGGCTCTTGGTCGACAAGCATCGAACCCCACCAGCTTCTGTTTGGGTTACCCGCCATCGCTTTTTTTGTAGTCTTATGCCGCGCCTGCTATATCGCGTGGATGAACCAACCTGATCAAAGGCTCTCTGCATGGCGCCGGACCGAACCCACGATGCTGCTTGCCGCCGTTGGACTCTTTCATGCCCAGTATTTTGTAGGGCGCTCTTTCGATGGCGCCTTAATTGGCTATAGCCTACCTTTATTTGTCCTGGGCGCTGTTCTTATCGAAAATCAAATTGATTCATTTCTTCAATCGCCGCATACCAAACCGAGATCTCCGGCGCCAACCCAATGGTTGGCCTGGTCTGCAGCACTCCCTCTCGGTATCATTTTTATTCTTTCTTGCGGGGCGATTTTCAACGGAATAGTTAAGAACGGCACAGACAACGCCGCGACTTCCGACCCCCTGTTTAATCCACGAAAAACCATTTTTTCTTTGCTATTTTTTGATCACTATTCGGTTGCGCAGCTTGCGCAGCATTGGCGATACCAACTTTATGAGTATGTACCTCCCGCGTATCAAGTTGCGGTCAACTTTGTTCGCGAGCATGCCAAGTCAGGGCTAACCATCTTCTTGGGAGCCGATAGCTTGCCCGTGCTAACCTATGCTCATCGGACCAACCTTCTGCCAATTGGGCACTCCTTAACGGACAGCCAATCAAAGACACTTATGGAAATAGTTCCCAAGCAACTGGGACGCCTAAAATCAGGGGACCTGGTGCTGACCAAACTGGAGTTTTTGCAGGCGACTGAGACCGAGGGTGTTTGGAATGTTCAAGATTCAGCGCTGGCTTCATGGAACAACATAGAAATGGCTAAAAATCTCTACGGCCTTGAGTATGAGTTGCTCAGATTGATCACTCAGCAAAACAAACTGCTTGAAGTCGCATCGTTGCCGAACGGACTTGTGCTGTTTAGGCTCGGCGATCTGCGAACCAAGTCTTAAAGAGAAGAGCGACATCTAAACGAGAAGTATAAATTTATCTATGTTTTCATTCGGAGCCTGAAGAACCTTATTTCTTGGATGCCATCAGCGGATGATGACAATTTTTTGTTGTGCAAGGCCCCCAGAAAAGGCAACATTACCAAGACTTTTAAGAGACAGTTTTAAGAATATATAGTCTAGATTGACGGATCATTTTTGACCTGCGGTCCGGAATCGGGACTTAGGAAACTCGTGATGAAGCTGAAAGTAGCGATATTAGGTAGTGGCAATATCGGGAGTGATCTGTTAGCCAAGGTTTTAAAGAGCGAGCATCTTTCTTGCAGCCTATTTGCTGGTAGAAACCCAGCATCACGTGGCCTTGCAAGGGCCCATGAGTTGGGGATCAAAACGTCCACCAAAGGGATTCAAGCCATCGAACAAGATCCTGATATTTGTGATCTTGTCTTTGACGCGACATCGGCAAAAGATCACCTGCATCACTGGCCCGTGTTGGATCGTCTAGGCAAAACCGTGATCGACATGACGCCATCGAGCATTGGCAAGCAAATTGTGCCTGCCATCAACATTCAGGATATCCGCTTTCACCGCAATGTAAATATGATCAGCTGCGGCGGCCAAGCTTCGATTCCATTTGCGCATGCCGTAAGCAAACTTTGCAAAGACATTGAATATCTAGAAGTGGTGTCCAGCATTGCGTCCGACAGCGCCGGCCCTGCCACGCGCATCAATCTTGATGAGTATATAGAAAACACAGAAGAGGCCTTGACCACATTTACCGGATGTCCAAATACCAAAACCATACTGATCTTAAATCCTGCGGTACCCTGCATCGATATGCAGACCTCCGTGTCGTTTAAATTAAAAAATCCTGACATGCCAGCCATCAGAGCCGCCATTTCCGATCTCGAAGAGAGCATTCAGAAATATGTGCCTGACTATCAGCTCATCGTCCCACCTACCCTGGAGCAAAACCGTATGATCATAACGGTGCGGGTAAAGGGTCTTGGAGACTTTCTGCCGCGGTATGCTGGAAATCTTGATATTATCAACTGCGCCGCGATTGCGACGGCCGAGGAATACCGCCATCAATTGTATGGATATGAGGATCGACAATGCGCGAAATTCTGATCATTGACTCGACCCTTAGGGATGGCAATCACGCCATCAAACATCAGCTGAACGCAGGCGCTATCGAAGGATATACCGCCGGCGCGGAACTCGCGAAATTGCCCATTGTGGTTGTAGGCCATGGCAATGGTTTGGGCGCTTCGTCCCTTCAAGTTGGCGAAAGCCTTCTGCCCGAACGGGAGATAACCAGGATCGCACGTCGAAATCTGATAAATTCGCGTCTTGGTGTTTATATGATTCCGGGATTTGCTACCATCAATAAAAACCTTGAACCTGCCATTGAGGACGGCGCCGACGTCGTGTGCATTGGAAGCCATTGCACCGAAGTAGACACCACAAAACGCTACATCGAATATGCCAGGCAACGTGGCAAAGACGCCTATGCCAATCTCATGATGGTGCATATGATACCAAAAGAGCGTTTGGCCATCGAATGTCGCAAGGCGCAGTCCTATGGAGCGAGCGGGGTCATCCTCATGGATTCCGCGGGGGCTCTCCTACCACAAGAAGTACGCGAGCGGGTCGAATCTTTGGTCGATCAATTGGATATCCCTGTCGGATTTCACGCACATAACAATTTGGGACTTGCCATTGCCAATTCGCTCGCGGCGACGGAAGCGGGCGCAACGATCCTAGATAGCTGCACCTTGGGCTTTGGCGCAGGCGCAGGCAATGCGCAGCTTGAGGTGCTGGTGGCAGTGCTATACAAGTTGGGCTTTAAGATGGGCATCGATCTTTACAAAATGCTTGATCTGGCTGAAATGGCGGAAAAGCAATTTATCAGGGAAACACCGCGCATCAAACCACTCAGCATCGTAAGTGGCTTGGCCGGGGTTTTTTCGGGTTTTTCAAGCCATGTGGAACGCGCAGCGCGCCAGTATTTGGTTGATTCACGAGACATCTTTTTTGAGCTAGGTCGATCTAAGGCTGTTGCCGGGCAAGAGGATTTGATCGTCGAGGTGGCTTTGCGACTTTCTGAAAAAGGAAATTCCAATGAAAATAAAACTCACTGACTATATTGCACTTTTTTTGCGTGATCAGGGCATCACGCACACCTTTGGTTTATCAGGCGGAGCGGTAGTTCACTTTTTTGACTCCCTCGCTAAGGTCGCCGAGATCGAGCCGATTTTTAATCATCATGAGCAGGCTTCATCCTTTGCCGCAGAGGCTTACGCCCGCGTTAGCAATAATTTGGGGGCCTGCTTTGTCACAACCGGCCCTGGTGGCACCAATGCCATTACTGGTCTGTCGGCAGCGTTTCTCGATTCCGTGCCATGCCTTTATTTTTCCGGCCAGCAGCGCCTGGCGCACTGCAACTATCAGAAGCCGGTTCGACAGATCGGCAGCCAACAGATGGATATCGTGACTCTGGTCAAATCGGTAAGCAAATATGCAGTGATGCTGACAGAACCCCAACAAATCCGGTACGAGCTTGAGAAGGCTGTGGCAATCGCTAAGTC
>CAZOSN010000056.1:20451-24716 GCA_964582405.1 uncultured Oligoflexales bacterium
TCCAGTTGGATTTTGTAGATCAAGATACGATGCCCTCCTTTGATACGACTAGCCTTGATCAAGAAAATGCCTTTGATCGCGCGCTGATGAACCAGCAGCTTGATGAGGCCTATGCGCTTCTTAAATCAGCAAAGCGCCCCCTCGTCCTCCTTGGCTATGGCGTGCGTTTAGGTCATGCTGAGGCCGCGTTTAAGGCTATGATCGAAAAGCACAAGTTGCCGGTGATCACGACCTGGAACACGATCGATATGATACCTGCGAGCCACGAGGGCAATCTAGGCTGCGCCGGTATCGCCGCACAGCGTGGAGCCAATTTAGCTATGCAGAATTGCGACTGGCTTCTGGCACTGGGCTCGCATCTGAGCATGTCCATCACGGGAGCTAATTTTGATGCATTCGCGCGTCAGGCGAAAAAAATCGTCGTCAATATCGATCCCGTGCAGCTTGCCCACAGGACGGTTTCAGTGGATATCGCGATCCACGCTGATGTCAAAGAGTTTCTGACAGAATTTACCCAATTTAAGCCCGTGCCCGTCGATGATTCTTGGCATGCCATGGGTCAACGTTACCGCAGCTACAACGCTGTCCCAGAGTCCTTTTTCAAACAAACCAGCTTCGTCAACCCGTACGCTTTTATAGATATTTTGTCCGAAGCGCTTGACGAGAACGATACCGTCGTGGTCGATGGGGGCGGCACAGTACTGTACTCATCGTTCCAGGCGCTGCGAGTGAAAGAGGGTCAACGGGTGATTGTTTCCGGCGCAATAGGAGCTATGGGCTCAGGCTTGCCGGAGAGCGTGGGCGCTTGCTTTGCTCGAGGGCGCCAACGCACAATCTGCATGGTTGGCGATGGCAGCATGCAGCTCAATATCCAAGAGCTGGAAACGATTGTGCATCACAATCTACCGGTCAAGATTTTCCTATTCAACAACCAAAGCTACTTGTCTATTCGTCAAACTCAAGATGGATTCTTGAACAGCAATTATGTCGGCTCCCACAAGACCGGCGGCGTAAGCATCCCTGACTACCAAAAAGTCGGTGCAGCCTATGGCATCAAGGTACATAGGGTCTCAAATCCCCAGGATTTAGGGGCATTGATCCATATGGTTCTGAACGAACCTGGTCCGTCGCTGTGCGAGGTCATGGTATCCGATAAGCAGGAGCTGGTTCCACGTTTAGGCTTCCGAAAGCATGCCGACGGAACGGCTTCGAGCATGCCGCTCGAGGATATGGCGCCGTTCCTCGATCGCAACGAATTTCGTAGTCTGATGATTGTGAATCCGCTTGAGACGTCGCTGAAAGAATAGCCATCTCAGCCGCCGCAATAGCAACGGCAGCAAAGTCGATTTTCGCGGAGAGATTATTCCGCGAATTCCGACCTCAGCCCAGCTCCAATAGTCCAAATATAGTGACACATTGCGTCATAGCCGGTATGCAAAACTTCATCGTTCATTCCGAATGGAAACGCATGCTTGAAGTAACGCAGGGTCAACTGCTTAAGTTCAGCTAGCGATTTCAAATTAATATGCTGGCTGCGACTCTGGGGGCTAGCATAAACATTTGACGTCACGTTAGGTGTCCCGGTAATCAGAACCCCATCTTCCTTGAGCATTTTGCAGATATTGATCATAAACTGATGTTCTTGCAAATTTTCGACATGCTCCAAGACATCAATCGTATAGACCGCATCAGCCTTGATGTTGGGTGTTTGCTTGTTCAAATCAATGTGCTGATAGGTCACGTTCTTTAGGTGCTTTAGTCTTCTTGCACAACCCTCGACACTGCGTTGATCCCAATCGATGCAATGCAGATGCTTGACCGATTGAGCCATAATCGGAATACCTAAGCCATCACCACAGCCGATTTCAACGACATAGTCCTTACCCTGCAGCATTTTGGCGCAAAATTTGTAGCGCGCAAGCACAAAGGCCATATGCTTGGGATCATGGATCAGGCTATAAGAGGACCATGGTCCAAGCAAAATCTCTTCGCAGTCAAATTGAGGGTTGGCTGCTTCCAAATGCAAATCCCACGCCGAGGGGGACGCTTGATCTGAGTTCATAATGCCCCATTTCAAAAAAACATCGGTTGATACTATTGCTGCATCGGTATCCAAACACGCTGAGATCGTTTAGAGTATTGCAGGCGTTCCTGTACAAATATTTCGAAGAACAATCGGAGGAACGACATGATCACTTCGAACAAAACCTTTGGTCGCACGGCCGAGGATTTGACGATCTCTTGATTGACGTAGGTGCCAATCTCAATAAATTTCACCCCCTGCCTCATAAATTTTATGGCGGCCTCGGCGACAAAACTATAGCCATTGGACCTCAAATTGAGGTTGAGAAGACGGCGCGTAGGGTATACGGCGTGACCATTGATATATTTGAGTGGCACATCAAAAATGGTCGTGTAGATATACGAATACATGCTCGACAGCGTGTTGCGAAGGCGGCCGCGGTA
Organism: uncultured Oligoflexales bacterium; assembly: GCA_964582405.1. Taxonomy (GTDB): domain Bacteria; phylum Bdellovibrionota_B; class Oligoflexia; order Oligoflexales; family Oligoflexaceae; genus CAZOSN01. The sequence goes on from CAZOSN010000056.1 coordinate 22,918, forward strand.
TTCCGTATTGATCGTGTAAGACGCTACAAATTCGGCGGCATCATGCACCTTAAACAAACTTATGATTAAATGGGGTGTTACATGGTCATCGCCGGCGAAGGCCACGAATTTGTCATAACGGGCCGCATTGGCCGCTATCAGGATGCTTGCCCCGATCCCTTTGTTGACCGGATTGTGAATCACTTTCACATGAGGCAGCTCGGCAGCGAGACTATCCGCTATCTTCCCCGTGCCATCCGTGCTGCCATCGTTCACAACAATAATCTCAAATGCATCCAGCGGGCACTCTAATGCGCATTTATGAACCTTACGAACGGTCGCTTCCAAATGCTTTTCTTCGTTGAGTCCGAAAACCGCTATCGAAAGCATCTTCGATGAATCCCCCAATTTTGTATTGGGAAAGAAGAACTTTTTTTACCCTTACTGTCAAGGATTTTCTATTCAATTCTATTTGTAATTTGACCGTCTATGAGGCGCTTGACAAAGCCCGAGTTTACATAGACGCTGACTTTTTATCCCCATAGTGAGAAGGATCTATGGCCCCTGATGTAAAACCGATGAGCCTCTTTGCGAAGATTTGTTACGTCATAAAGATTACCTTGCATGATCCGAGTAATGTCTACTTGATCGTGTCGATGGCATCCCATGCGATTCACAATATCTATTTAAATTTACGCTACAAACGACAAGCGAAGACTTCATTCATGAAGGATGGCTATCTCGTAGGATCGCTTGGCACCAAAGCCAATTCCGAATTGTCAACAATCATGGAGAGAGCTAGAAAAATCAACTTTAGCTCAAAAGACTGTCGCAAGGGATACATCCGGAATACCTACTCTGATAAGCAGCCCGTGCCAATCCAGTTGCTTTATCAGTTTTTCATCTTGCAGAACGATGATCTAAAAATTCTGACCCAAGTGATAGAGGAGATATCCGATCGTATCATAGAAGCCATCGGCATGGCTTTCCGGGTTACGAATGTTCGCTGCTGGGATACATTTACCGGAGCTGCTGAGGCTCATGCAAATGCCTGGCATGTTGATGGTTTCCCTCGCTACTCATACAAGCTCATGATTTTTCCTAAAGGCGTTGGGACGAAGAAAGGGACCATCGAGATTATCTGCCACAACGACCAACCACTCCTGCTCGAAGGCGAGCCCGGGACCTGGATCTTATTTAAAAATTCCGAACTCCTTCACAGAGGTGTTGCTCCAAAGGAGATCGAAAATAGAAGAGTCATTGAGATCTCAATCATGCAATATCCCACGCTGCAACTGACCCCAATTTTTGCGGGAACCAATGCCAAATTTCCGGCAAGTCCGTGGGGAAGTCAAACAACCTAGGCGTTGCAATGCAAGCACTTTAGAGCCTGTCCAGTGTGCTGAATCAGTGGCTAGCCCTACTGCGTTAAGTCGATGATTGCTGCGTTGCTTGCAGGGAAAAAATCCTCATTTACCCAAATGTAAACTGCGGTTTTTTCCCTGCAAGCAACGCAGCAATCATCGACTTAACGCAGTAGGGCTAGGATCGAGATTTTGTCGGAAAAGCCAATAAAACATCCCTAGAAGGGACGCAATGGCCACAAAATTTGACAGAAAAAACAGCGCGCGCAGCCAAGAATCGGGATCATAGTCGATTTTTATATTCTGCTCCCCTCTTCGGACAGGAATCGCCATAAAATTCAGATTCGCTTTAAAAAAGGCAACTTTTTGGTCGTTAACCGATACCCGAAATTTCGTGTCATAAGGTTGCTTTAGAAGGAGCCATCCATCGGCCTCGGCCGCATAGTTGAATTCCAA
>CAZOSN010000057.1:0-24698 GCA_964582405.1 uncultured Oligoflexales bacterium
GCCAAAAAAACGGCCCTACGCTTGACGAGTTTCAAATCAAAGACCTTAGTCTGAGGTGACAGCAGCATAATTTTCGAGCCAATGGCAAGATCGCGAAAATATTGGCTCCCTCGGTCCTTTCCGCCAAGTATAATGCAAAATTCGATGACCGAAGCACCTTCAGGAGATGCGATCGAGTAGTAGAGCAGAGCTTTGCCATCAGAATCGTCTATTTCAATGCCACTATACTGCCCGGCTCGGCTACCAAACGGCCGCTGAGGCATGACGCTTAACAGTAGGTACCGGTCGCCTATGAGATCCATACCGCTAACAATTGCAGAAACCAGTGGCGTCGGTTGACTCATCGATCACCTAAAATAAAAACTGAAACATGATCTGTGACTGAGTTAGATGCTTAACCTTGGTATCAGCTTCCTCAAAGTCAGGAATAGCCGTATCTAGAAAAATGGTCATTTTTTGGATCATCATGGAAAAGTGTTCGGTCATGAAGATGTCAATTCCAAATGCGGAATAGAGACCAGTTGCACGTGAGGAATAGTCTTCGTCTTCCAGTTGAGTTCGATGGAACAAGCTTAGTGTGCCAATCTTGCCAAATGGGGTGACAATCGAAGGATTGGCCGCGGCTAAGTTTGCGAGCAAAATCGGGCCATGAATGAGCTGCTGCGCCTCTTCACCCTGAAGACTATCAACAAACCAGCCTGCCGACGTCTTGAAATATCGACTGAATCTAAGACCAATATCGGTTAAGCCGGAAAAATCCTTTTGACTCAACAGGATCGTCTGCGACAGCTCGGTAAGGATTCCTTGATCCGAGCCATGACGCTCTGTGGATACCCGATGCCGAACAGGAGGTGCAGGTCTTTCCTCCGCTGGAGTCGCAAGGGCACCGTGCATTGGAGGCGTTTCCGACGCAGCAGGCTCCTCCGGCACGCTCCCACGTGGTGTTTCTGGCGCAAAAATTGAGGTTCGAGGCTTATTGGCTTTTTTCCCCTGAAATAGGTCTTGCTCCTCGACTGCTAAACTAGGGACAGTATAAGAAAGACTTAGCAGTGCCCCCGCGATCCAGGCATAGTATTTCATGATTGATCCACATTTTTTGTTAGCATGACCATACTATGGTAACTCATTTCGTCAAAAACTCGAATGACGAAGTTTTCATGAATGAAAGCGAATTCGCAGAATACATGACTTCCAATGGTTGTACGATGCTCGACTAATCGCTGCTTAGTAAGAGGGGCACTTTTTAACTAGATTCTGCTGAAAAAGCTCCGCTTTTTCAGCAGAATCTAACTATTAACACTTTTCCATGGAAACTGATTTGTTTGACTATAAATGAGGTTCATAAGCGCAGGGTCAGCGCCGAGACAATCAAAAAACGACCCTTTTTAAACCCCTATGTAGCCTATTCTAGATTTCACCCTTTGGGAATGTAGGATCTTGTATTCAAATCATTGACAAGTCTGGCCAAAATTGATTTTCCCGGTGGGGTGACTGAATCAAATTCTATTCCTATCCCCTCCCTAAGATTTCCTTCCGCTTCTCGTCGTAGCCAGCGGATAGTCGCATCTCCCGATATGGTCACCATCTGATCATGTTCGTTTTGAATACTGAATTGGAATTTGACCCGCTCACCTATTGAAAAATTTTTAGTGGGAATAGCTGCAAAAAGCCCACCCCTTCCTAGGTTTACCGACTGGATTTCCACGACCTGACCTTTGGCGACAATGCAAACCTCATTGGAAAATCTAACGCGCTGACAACGCTTTTTCCAAATTTCTGGCTGAGGTTTGATAAGTTTATTAAGCAGTATAGTCAAACTTTCTTCGTCAAAGGGTTTAAAGAACAAGGCCTCTGCCCCTCCATCTAGCGCCTCTTCCACCGAAATATCATTGAACCCGGTGATAAATACAAAACTGGGTTTTTCGGCATTATTGTCGCGAACTTTCCTAAGAAATTCGAGACCACTCATGCCAGGCATTCGGAAATCAGAAATGATAATTTCAATCGATGAGCGTTCCGCAAGAATGGTGAGCGCCTCCTCGGCCGTGGTCGCGAGCAAGACCTTAAAGCCAGCTGCCGATACATAGGCTTCTAAAATAAAACGAAGGTCTTCGTCGTCATCGACAATCAAGACCTCGTGGCAGGATTTATTTTCATCATTCTTTGACACAAGTCATTACCTTTTTTCGTTCAGACACTGGTATCGGCACTGGGTCGGTCTTTTTGAGATTGTCTTCTTCAGTTTTAAGCAAAGATTCCGATACCACCTCTGCGTTCCAGAATTAGAATTCAGAAGAGTATGGTAATAGTCGAGACTTCACAAGAAATATGGCTAATCCTATGACATTGTGGATCATGATTGGGGCTATTTTGGCGACCATAACGTTATGCCTCGGAATTTGCTACAAGCTCAAAAGCAACAAGGAAACAGCGCTAATTTCGACCCTTAGGTCCAAAATTGCGAGTCTTGAACAAGCCGAACGGACGATTCTGGAGCAAAGGGCACAAATGGACGCCAGCTCACGAATGGCTGCATTGGGTCAAATGGCAGGCGGAGTTGCCCATGAAATTAACAATCCACTTGCGGCGATTTCGGGATTCAATAAACTATGCGACAAGCTGTTTGAAAAATATCCACCAGATAGAGAAACATATAATAAATACTCAGAAAGAATTAAGGTCAATCTGCTTCGGATCGATACTATCGTCCGGGGTTTGCGTTCTATATCAAGAGATCGGGTTGAAGATCTAAAAGAAGCTCAATCTGTCTCATCAATTATCAAGAACACGCTTACTTTGTGCACAGAGCGTTTTAATCACCACTCGATTCAGCTTGAAGTTAACTGTCCTGATGATATTTCTATTGAATGCAATCCAAGTCAGATCAGTCAGGTGTTGATTAATCTGCTCAACAATGCCTACGATGCGGTTGAATCCTTGGGCACAAGATGGGTCAAAATCGTTGTCAAAGATCATCGCGAGCAAATTGAAATTCGAGTGGTAGACAGTGGCTCGAAGATCCCCGATGAAATAGCTGACAAGCTAATGACCCCATTCTTTACCACAAAACCCGTCAACAAAGGAACCGGCCTCGGCCTTAGTATTTCTCAACGGATCGTGACAGCCCATGACGGTCGATTCTACTTCGATGCCAGCGAGCCCAACACGACGTTTGTTATCGAATTACCCAAACACCAATCTCAGAAAAACATGGCTGCCTAGAGATTTCAAAAAGAACCTACAAATTTTCTGTCATCATCCATCGATGACACCACCACCAAGGCAAACTTCACCATCGTAGAAAACCGCGTATTGTCCCGGAGCGGTTCCGCCATTTTCTTCACTCATATTAACCATTAATCTCTGAAGCGGATCACCACTAAAACGACTCGCCACTGTGGTAGCACCATGACGAATTTTAATCGCGGCCTCTCCAGGAGATTCCGGCGGAGCGCCTAGCCAGTTTAGTCCCGAAACAGTAAAATCCAGCCTCTGCGATTCCTCTCTTTGCGAGGCCTTTTCAACGTATACAATGTTGCGCTCGATATCTTTGCTCGCAACAAACCATGGACCGTGCGACAAACCCAATCCCTTTCGCTGGCCCACTGTATGAAACCAATAGCCAGCGTGACGGCCGAGCGTCTTACCTGTTGAACGATCGATGATGGGACCAGGTTTTTCACCTAAATGACACTTAACAAAATCATTGTATTTTATTTTTCCCAAGAAGCAGATCCCTTGGGAGTCACGTCTATTCTTGTTTGGCAAATTGAATTGTTCTGCCAATTTACGCACCTCTGACTTATTGTAGCCCCCAAGAGGAAACAACGAGCGAGAGAGCTGGTCCTGGCTCAAATGAGACAGAAAATAACTCTGATCTTTGATGGGATCGATGCCTTTAAGAAGTTCTGCCGGATACCCGGGCTTTTCCCTCAATCTTACATAATGCCCCGTAGCGATCCGGTCAAAAGAGCTGTCGATGTGATCTGTAAACGCTCCAAATTTGACCCGCTGATTGCAAAGTATATCCGGACTTGGCGTTCTGCCCGCCTTAAGTTCTCCAACAGTATGGGCCACAACCCTGTCCCAATACGCTTGCTGAAGCGAAACGACGCGAAGCGGCACATCCAACATTTCACAAACCGCGCGAGCATAACCTAAATCATCTTCCCACGGGCATTCGCCAAGAAAGGCAAAATCATCCTCGAGCCAAATTTTGAGGTAAAAGGCTACGATTTCGTGCTCGCCAGAAGCCTTGAGCAAAGCTAAGGCCACTGAGCTGTCTACACCCCCTGAAAGAAGCATGGCTATTTTCACTGAATCACCCCCAACTCAGAGCCCAGATAAAAAGAGTATTTTTTTGATTTATAGATCGTTTCAGAAGTTGAGTTATACTGCGTTGCTCCTCGTGATGCCTGCTCACCTATGCCTAAATAGGCTCCGCGCGCATCCCTTCGTCGCGCCTTGTCTAACTCAACTTCTGAAACGATCTATACTCTGCGTTGATCCTGTGTTTTCCCAGGCTCATGCATGGCAAATTAAAGCTGAGCTTCTGCACGCATATCGCCATGATAAAAGCAAAAACCGCCCCTTCCAGAACAGACTCTCAGGGGCTCTTAGCACAGGGTGGCTAGCGACTCAAATTATTTTACAACCACTTGAAAAATCCGGTTTTTTCTTCTTTGACATCTTCTTTACTAAGTTCGGCAAATTTTTGCAGAAGCTGCTTCTGCTCGTTGGAAAGCTTTTTAGGGACCACAACCCTAAGTTCGACGATCAGATCACCTCGTCCGACCCCTTTGAGTCGCGGAACACCAAGACTTGGAATAACAATGCGTTGTCCAAATTGAGAACCGGGAGGGACATGAATCTCCCGCTCACCATCCAAAGTCTGGACCCTCATCGTACACCCGAGCGCCGCTTGAGCAATACCAATCGGCTGCTTCAAAATGATGTCATTTTCGTCCCGCTCGTAAAGATCGCTCTCTTTAACATCCAGAAAAACATAGAGATCGCCTGAGGGCCCACCAGAGGTTCCAGCCTGACCCTCGCCACCAACGCGCAATCGGACCCCGCGGTCAACACCGGGGGGAATCTTGACACTCACGGTTTTGCGTTCCATAGTCAAACCGCGACCGCTGCAGTTTTTGCACTTCGACTTGATTACTTTGCCTTCACCACGACAGTTTGGACATGTTGTCGCGACCGAAAAGAAGCCTTGGTTGCGGCGTACCTGCCCATGACCGCCGCAGGTGGCGCACGATTCAGGCTTAGATCCAGGAGCCGCCCCTGATCCATGACACGGCGCACACGCGACTTCCCGGTCAAACTCAATTTCGCGCTCGACTCCAAAAACCGCATCCTCGAATTCGAGGACAAGATCATAACGTAAATCGGCGCCCCTGCGCGCGCGGTTGTGCCCACCACCGCCTTGCGAGAAGCCAAAAAAGTCCTCAAATATGGAACCGAAGCTTGAGAAAATATCTCCCATATCGGAAAACCCGCTGGAACCATTACCAAATGCCGCATGACCAAACCGATCATAGGATTGGCGCTTTTGAGAATCACTAAGCACGGCATAAGCCTCGGATGCTTCCTTAAAAAGCTCTTCCGCCTCGGGGTTTCCTGGATTTTTGTCAGGATGATACTGCAGTGCTTTCTTGCGGTATGCCTTCTTTATCTCTTCGGCACTGGCATCTCGCGCAACACTTAGAATCTCGTAGAAATCTCTCTTACTCATCAAGCAGCCTTTACTTATTTGAAACTATGCTCTTGTGTGGGAAAGCTGACGTCTTTCACATCTCTGATATAGTCACTGAGTGCGTCCACAACAGATCTACCAATATTAGCATAGTGCTTCAAGAACCTAGGTTTGAATTGGTCGTCAAAACCCAAAAGATCGTGGAGCACCAAAACTTGACCGTCGCAGTCTGGACCAGCCCCAATTCCAATGGTCGGAATTCTTAGGGCCTGGGAAATTTTCTCTGCCAAAGAAGCGGGTACGAGTTCAAGAACGAGAAGCGCAGCTCCCGCTTGCTCGAGGGCCAACGCATCCAAAACGAGCGCCTTTTGGGCCTCGTCGTCACGGCCCTGCACTTTGTAGCCACTCATGGCATGCACACTTTGCGGTGTAAGGCCCAAATGACCTATGACTGGGATGCCGAGTTCAACGATGCGCCTAACATGCTCGGAAAAGGAGCGACCGCCTTCGAGTTTAACAGCCTGGGCCTGCCCTTCCTGGATGAGGCGAACCGCGCTTGCCATCGCCATTTCCGGAGTCTGGTAGGTACCAAAGGGCATGTCGCATGCTAAGAATGGCTTCTTTAGAATACGGCCCACGGCGCGGCAATGATGGATCATATCGTCAAGAGTTACAGGAATAGTGTCATTGTGACCTAAAATAACGTTTCCAAGGCTATCGCCCACCAGAACCGCATCCATATCCGTCTTATCGATCAACGATGCGAAGGCAGCATCATAGCAAGTCACCATCGTGATTTTTTCGCCCTTGGCCTTCATGTCCTGCAAATCGCGCAGAGTCTTGGCTTGCGCACCCAGATTGTAACGACTCATTTTCTACCCTCATTCATTGCAAAAGAAAGGGTCTAGTCCGTGAGCGTTCGGCCAACAGAAGACCTTCGGGTTCTCCCATATAAATGATCTCGCCACCGCGCTCTCCTGCGCCTGGCCCTAATTCAATAACCCAATCGGCCGATTTGATCACTCCCAAATGATGCTCAACCAGAACAATCGTATGCCCCTTAGATCGCAATATATTGAATTGATTTAATAAAACAACAACATCCTGATCACTCAATCCCGACGTAGGTTCATCGATCATAAGAAGATAGCGACTATGACTTCGAATTTCTTTTTGTAATCCCAGTAACTTCAACCGCTGCGCCTCCCCGCCCGAAAACGAACTGGTCGGCTGCCCTAAGGTCAAATATCCCAAGCCAACCGCTATCACCTCATCGAAAATTCGGGTAAGCGCGGGCTGATCGAAAAAAAACTCACGAGCATCGCTTATGGTGAGCTCTAGAATATCGCCAAAGTTTAGATTCTTGTAACGCACCTCAAGCACATGGTCCAAAAAACGTCGACCTTCACAGGTTGCGCAGATCACGGAGACCTCGCCCAAAAAAGACAGATCCTCCATGACAGACCCTAGGCCCTGGCAGGTCTCGCAGCGTCCTCCGGGAATATTAAAACTAAAATGCCCCGGCTTGAGCCCCATTCCCTGTGCCTTAGGAAGGCTCGCAAAAATTTTGCGGATTTCAGAAAATAATCCAAGGTAGGTGCCAATATTCGAACGACTCGATCGCGCAAGCGGCTCCTGCCCGACAAGCAGCACGCGATCGAACGCTCCCTTAGGCAATGGATTTAAAGTTCCATGGAGTTCAACCTCCGAACCCGCGCCCGCCGAATCGGTTAATGAAAGCCCCAGGGGATAGAGAGTGTGCCGCACAAGACTCGTTTTGCCGCTTCCGCTCACGCCTGCAACGCAGGTTATAGCACCTACAGGAATCCGAACATGCACAGATTTTAGATTATGCGTTGCAACTTCGGAGAGTTCGATGAATTCAGAAAACTCTTGGCGGCGCCTTCTTGAAAATGAAAACGAACTCGACGCTTTTGGTGGTCCTTCATACACAATTTGCCCACCCTTGGCCCCAGCTTCAGGTCCAAGCTCGCAAACTTTGTCGGCCATCTGAATCAAAACGCTCTCGTGCTCAACCATGACGATGCTGTTGCCCTGTTCGGCGATTTTCTTTAGAAATCTGACTAGCCTCGCGCTATCCTCGGCATGAAGACCCGCGCTCGGTTCATCTAGACAAAATAATGTTCCCGTAAGCGAATTACCTAGTCCGCGGGCCATCTGCAGCCTCTGAAGCTCACCCCCCGAAAGGCTCGAGCTGGTTCTTGTTAAGTTTAGATAACCAAGCCCGACCTCCACTAGGTAACGCAGCCTAGCCTGGGCTTCCTCCACAACATCCCCAAGCCCCAAAGCAGAAACCTCGCTGAGGTGAGTCACTTTAAGATCAGCACCCTTCACACTTAGTAGCTCCAAAATCCGTTCGACCGGAAGTTTCAATAATTCGCCAAAGCTCATACCAAAAACCAACACGGAGCGAGCATGTCCGTTTAATCGATCACCAAGGCATTCTCTGCAAGGAACATAACGACGGAATCTTGATGCATGGATGCGATAGTGAGCTCGATATTTTTTTCGATCCAGTATTGCAAAGTACCCTTCGATTCCGGTAAATCCCGTGCCTTTGCGTCCTCGAAAAAGAAACTCCCAATCCGTATCGGTATAGTCAGCAAATCGCTTGGCGGGAGAAATTCCTACGGTCTTCGCTGCCTTGATTGCAGATGCAAAATAAGCCTTATGTTGACCAAAATGCCAGCATTGCACGCCTTCGCCTTCGAGAGATTTTGAAAGATCTGGAATGATCTTTGAGCGATCCAATATGGCTTCACGACCAAAACCTTGACAATTCTTGCAGGCTCCATGCGGGCTATTCGGGTTGAAAAGCACAGGAGTTGGCGGGCTAAGTTTTTCATGGCAACTTGGACAGATCATCTCACCAAAATACCTATGGATAGTACGGGTATCATCCGCGTCAACCACGTCAACTTTTTCCCGAGACACCCTCATCGCAAGCGCGCACGATTGAATAAGTCGTTCTTTGTCTGCTAGATCAACGGTTACTCGATCTATAATGAGGCTGCTAGCCTTGATTTCGTCCGCGGAAACATCCGCTAATTTTCTTACCGTTCCTGCCACGAGAACTCGAACGAAGCCCTGGATTTCTAGCTGCTTTCTTAGCTCGTCGGGTTTCATTCCCCTCCACCGATCAAGCGGAGCCAGCACCATAATTTTGCGCCCCGGGCACCGAATCAACAGATCTTCATAAATCTGTCCACCATCATAGGCATGCACTTCACCATGCCCATTGGGACAAAACACTTGCCCGGCATAGGCGAAAATAAGACCTAGGTAGTCAGCAAGTTCGCTCATGCTACCCACCGTCGAACGCACAGAAGCTTGCCCGCGATTTTGTTTTACAGCGATAGCGGCAGGAAGGTTGCGGACTTCATCCAGCACTGGCCTTGGCATAACCTGCATATACTGGCGGGCAAAGCTCGACAGATTTTCGATATACCTGCAGTAGCTTTCGCCATAGAGCGTATCAAACACCAGTGAACTCTTGCCCGATCCCGAGACCCCTGTCACGGCCGTTATAGCACCCAAAGGAAACCGCGCATCGAGATCCTTGAGATTGTGAGTCCTAACCCCTAAAAGCTCGATATCGGTCATGAAGTCCCCAACGGTACCTAAATTGAATCCGCTATGTTATCACCAACCTAAGTCAATAAATCTGTCATACCGATCGCAGAAGCAACCCTCCAACACATTGCTCCAATGCTCGATAATTGCAATAATATCGCAACCCATGGGTTCAAAAAACATATAAATCGAAAAGCCCCCATCCTCCTATTTTCAATCCTCTCACGGCAAGACGTCTAATGAGAGAGACCATCACCACTATTGAACTATCGCTAAATCCATCCACCACTCCAAATTAAACCTAGGTACAAAGATCAATAAACTCCAACTTGTTTCGCCTTACCTAGCTGCAGTGAGCGATCTGATTCACATCGATGAGCCTAGCATAGCCATTGCCCCGCAATGCCAATCTCTGCTAGACATTGGCTGTTCGAGTTATATGTGAGTAAAGGTTCGGGTCGCTGTATGAGATGGTTCAGAAGAAAACTCTTTGACTACACCAATGGGGTGGATGAATCTATGATCACGCCGAGCAAGAATTGGACTGAGCGCGCTCGAGAGATTTCGAAAATCCTTTGCGCGGTTGCAGTGATATTCCCAATTCTTAGCACCGCAGGTTGGATATTCAAATTTCCTATTTTAAAGCAGGGTCACCCTGCATTGCCAGCGATGCCACCAAATACAATATTTGGACTGTTCCTAAGTGCTACAGCAGTTCTCCTTGCTCGCAAAGTTCACGCGAGCCGGCGGCAGACTTTAACGTCTCTGTATCTTGGAACCATTGTGATGGCACTTGGCGCGATCACCCTGATCGAATATTTTATCACTCAAGCCATCACCATTGATACCCTCCTAGTAGAGATCGAACCCACGCCGCTACAACCATTCCCAGGTAGACCATCCCCTCAATCAGCAGCGAATTTTCTTACGCTTGGACTTTCGATCTTAGTCATCAATCGACCAAGGAGTTCGGCCTATATCTGGCAATTGGGGGCAATCGCTGTAATCGGCAATTCGTTGGCAGCCCTTACAGGCTATCTTTTTAGCTCCCAGGAGTTCTATGGATTCCCAATTTATATGCCAGCCATGGGTATGGCGGTAAATACGGCACTAAGTTTTGTCTTGCTTGGAATAGGACTGCTCTGCAGCCGACCTGATCAAGGCATGATGACACTGGCGATTAGCGGGACGCGCACTGGTCACATGACTCGCATAATATTGTTAGCCTCTCTTTTGGCTCCTCCCATTTTGGGGGTTATCACGCGTGTAGGTGTGATCGCTGGTTGGTATGATCAGCAAACTCACATAGCGGTATTTTTAGTGTCCATGATCGGTATTCTGCTTTTTACGCTGTGGAGAACAGCCCGATTGTCAGAGCGCGAAGAACTCCGATCAAGATCGGCCTATGCAGATGCCAAACTTGCCAATGAAAATCTTAAGAAGGTCGCCGAGGAACGCGAGGTTTTCACCTCGCTTATCGATAATTCATCGGACTTCATAGGAATCTGCAGATCCGATGGAACTACTTCTTATATCAATCAGGCCGGCCGTCGTATGGTAGGATTAGATCCTGATTTTTCAGTCACAACAACGAGATTCTCTGATTTCTACCCTGAAAAATATAGGTTATTTGCGTCCGAGGTTATCGGCCGATCGGTCGATGAGAAAGGCTACTGGAAAGGTGAGACTTTCCTGAGAGACTGGAAAACAAGTCGGGAGATTCCAGTCTCCGACACTCACTTTAAAATCATTGAACCCAGCACAAGACGCATCCTAGGCACTGGCACTGTGTGCCGAGACATCTCGGATATCCAACGCGAGCGAATTGCCAAAGAAGCGGCGATTGACGAACTCAGAGATTCCAATGTCAAATTGGATCTTGCCCGACGAAAATTCCTAGGCCTGCTCGAAGCCGCGCCAGACGCCATGTTTGTTTGCGATGCCAGGGGGACAATAGAAATCTCAAATGCACAATGTGAAGTTCTCCTCGGTTATAATCGGGCCGAAATAATCGGTCAAAAAATTGAACACTTCCTTCTAGAGGATCACCGTTCGACATTTCTTGCACAACTTGCAACTATTTTAGATCAAGATGCACCCCAAAAAAGTGAACTCGTATCACTATTTGCGGTCAAAAAAAATGGCTTGGGAATTCCAATTGAAATCAGCCTAAGCCCCTTCGAAACTGCCGATGGCATTCTAATAACTTGCTCCATTCGAGACATGACGGCAAGGCAGCGAGCTGAACAGGAACTGACTCTAGCAAAAAAAGCAGCAGATGCCGCCAGCTATGCTAAGAGTGTTTTCTTAGCAAGCATGAGCCACGAAATTCGCACACCTCTTGGGGTTATTCTCGGTTACGCCGATATGTTACTACTGCATTCTGACTCCGCCAATCAAGTGCGAGAGTATGCACAGGCTATCCAGCGAAACAGCCATAACCTCTCTGCACTCATTGGCGACATACTCGATCTTTCAAAAATCGAATCTGGCAAGTTTGAGACAAAGGTCAGCTCTGTAAGATTGGTTCCTTTCCTCAAGGAAATCATTTCCCAGCTGCAACTAAAGGCTTCCCAAAAGAATCTGACTCTCTCCCTCAAATTTAGTGGACCGGTTCCTCAAACGATTGAGACAGATGAGCTGCGTCTGCGACAAATTGTTATGAATATCGTAGGCAATGCGATCAAATTTACTGAACAAGGCAATGTTACTGTCGTCGTAAAATTGGAATCTCCAGATTCGAAAGCTCTAGATAGGACTCTCGAAATTGTTGTCCGGGATACAGGGGTTGGAATTGCCTATGAAAATCTACCCAAAATATTTCAACCCTTCACCCAAGCCGAGCATTTTATCACTCGAAAATATGGAGGCACAGGCTTAGGACTTACAATCTCCCGTGAAATGGCTCGAGCATTGGGAGGCGACTTAACTGTGGTCGAGAGCGAGATTGGTAAAGGAAGCACGTTCCGTATAACAGTCAGTCCTGGAAATGTAGACAGTGCCTCTGTCTACTACGAAGAATCTCCGGATTTAAAATCATCGACCTTGAGTAAGGAGCTCAAAGACCCTCTTCTGAAAGATGTCAGGATTCTGGTCGTCGAAGATTTCGAGGACAATCAAAGACTGCTTAAGGCACTTCTTCAACACGAGGGGGCTATCGTGGAGTTAGCCAATGATGGGGAAGAAGGCATTAAGAAGGCGCTGGCCGGCACCTTCGATGTAGTCCTAATGGATATCCAAATGCCTGTGCTTAACGGCTATCTTGCCACAACCAAACTGCGGACTCTTGGCTACAAACTCCCAATCATAGCTCTCACCGCCAATGCCATGAAAGGAGAGGCTGAACGATGCCTGGAGGCAGGATTTTCGGATTACCTCGCCAAGCCCATTGACCGCACCTCATTATCCTCGAAAGTAAACTATTATGCACATTTAATCGCGGATGAACATCAAGCTCTGATTTGATACACTATAGAAACAAAACGTCGATTCGTGTTAGCGAGAGGGATACGGTTTGCGAAATATCGATATTTCTCAAACCTAATCCCTTTCGCTATACTAGAGCGCATCTCATAAATAGCCATGAAGGTTCCTGGCAAGGCGGCCCGAGAACCGGAGCGCAGTTTACGGGCGGGTAAATGAGCACCGGAAGCGCAGGGCCAACGCGGCTAGGGAGCTTCCTGGCTATTTATGAGATGCGCTCTAACGTTGCGGAACCACCGACTGTCCCGTAGGAGAAAGATAAAATCGAATGAAAAACTTGATGAGCCGTTCTTTTCTCGCAGTATGCGTTTTTCTTGGCTTCATGGTGTATGCTGCCTACAATTCCCTTAGGCATAACACCTCATTACCTGTAGATCGCGAGGATAATCCTACGGCGCAAGACATGCTCTTCTACAATACTGTCGGTGGTTCACCCGAAAGCACCCCAGCTCCTCAATCAGAGTCATCCATGGACGGATACGTTGTCGAACTTCAAACCGTATTTTCCAGGGAAGAAGCTGAGGCGACTGTTAGTGACCTCAACACCCGCGGACTTGAGGCCTACTACAGCCCCTATCGCTTTAAGGGACGCGTCTATTTTCGTATCAGATGTGGGTTTGTCGGATCCGAATCCGAGGCCCTAGCAAAATCAAAGGAGATTCTCGATGTCTACAAGCTCAAATCAAAAGTCGTCCGCCTTTAGAAATGAGCATCTTATCACACCAAAGCTCCCACTAAATTTGAAGTAGTATCATGGTTTCCACGTGATACGTGTGGGGAAAAAAATCATAACCAACCACCGTCTCAATTTTATAACCAGCATCGATGAGTTTCCGAACATCGCGAGCCATCGTCATGGGATCACACGAAACATAAATGATTGTTTTTGGTAAAAGCGCAACAAGCGGGTCTATCGCATCCTCGAGTCCATTTCTCGGCGGGTCAAGGATCACCAGATCGAATTTCTTGCTATTCTTCCCCAAGAATCGCGCTATATCATCTGAAAAGAACTCTGCCCTTCCGAGGTCGTTTATCTCCAAATTTCGGACAGCGGTCGCCGCAGCAATTTTAGACCATTCGACCCCGGTAACTGCAAACCCGCTCTTAATCAAAGGCAGTGACAAATTGCCACTCCCACAGTAAAGATCCAGGATCGAAGCAGGGCCTAATTTCTGAACCATGACAACCAAACGGCTTTTGAGTGAACTATTTTGTTCGGCATGAGCCTGCTGAAACTGCCCTGGTTTTGTCAAATAGACCAAACCATCGTCTTCCGCCCAAATGAAATCAGGCGCAGTGTCAGTATCTGAAGCTTGACCTAGCCAAAACACATGATGCCCATTTAACAACTTTCTCCAATCATGGGGGGAGACATCGTTCCTAAGCGATGTGACTACAAGTCCTTCTTCCAACGTAACAGGGTCCTTGACCACCATGACGTCGAATTCGCCATGAACGCTCTTGTCATGATTCGTCTTGATGGATTCAAGCCATGTGTTGATGAGAGGATGGGCGATCATACAAGTCGATACGCCCACGAGTTCATGTGAATCTCTCGCGAAGAAGCCCATTTCTAGCTTTCCGCCCACACTCCGCGCCTTAATCCGTATGCGCCGACGGTAATGAGAGCGGGAGGAGGGACTGATAAATTCAAAATCCCCCGGGTCAATTCGAGCCATTCTAACCAGGGCGTCGCGGATAAATTGCTTTTTCCATTTGGATTGGTCTAACTCGGTCGCTTCGAGCCAATGACATCCCCCACAACGGTCGGAATAAGCGCAAGGCGATATTTGGCGGTCCGGGTGACGAGAGACTATGGTCGAAGTCACTATTTCATAATAGCGCGGATGCTCCTTTACAATCCTTCCGCGAATTACATCGCCTGGAAGCCCCCGATCGATAAAGCCAACTTTAGTCCCTTGTGGCCGAACAACGCTCTTGCCGCCGTAGGCCACGGCATCAACTGTAAAATTCCCTTCGCTTTGAACGACGTTACTAGTATCAGCCCGAAAACCCCTTTGGCCACTTCCACGCCTAGGATTCCTTTTGGGCAATTTTTGCTTATTAACTCTCGTCACGCTCGTTCCTATTCCACCTGACGGTTGACTTATGATCGTTCCCTTAGCCCGCTAAAGACACAAAATCAACCAATTTCCATGTAACACACTATTTTATAAAAGATATTTACCGATACACGCGTCAAAAAAAAGCTCCGGCAGCGAATTTTCAGCTATTATGTAAGAGACGATTTGCCAACAGCGAGGGCGGTTCTTGCATCTTTGGCTATATTCAAGCGGTGGGATTCTCAACGAAGACATCGATATTGCAATGATGCGCTTCTTTCACGAAGACAATCCCAAATTAACTTTTGTTCCATCGAGTTTTGACACCTCACACTACTATTTTGATGAATTCGTCGATCGCTTCGAACGCTTTGGATTTCAAAACTTCACCCTCTTCCATCTTGATCAACATCACTCTTCAAAAGATCTGGATCGCCTGATGAAATCCGACATGATCTACCTGTCCGGCGGAAATACCTTTTACTTTCTTGCCGTTTGCCGAAAGACTGGTTTCTTCGACTTTTTGCGCAACTTCGTTAAAAAAGGGGGAATTCTCGCAGGTCACAGTGCTGGGGCCATCTTACAGACGCCAACGATTACCACGGCGAGCTACCCTGAGGACGATCGCGATGAAAATGAAGTTGGAATCCGCGACCTTACGGCAAGTGGTTTGGTTGGCTTTGAATTTTTTCCTCACTATGATCACGGGCCATACTACCAAGAAGTACTACGTGGTGCCTCATTGGAAACTCCCCACGTCATCTATGGAGTTTCCGATGGAGGAGCAATCTGCATCAACGGAACTTCAACGAGCTTTTTTGGTGAAATCTGGGCATTTTATCAGGGCGAATCCTTCCAAATTAATAAACCTTAAGCCCACGACAGATTTCAAGAAATATTAATTTTATTAAGAAAATTCCTAAAAATTTTCCAATTTTTACCCTAACACATCTAGCAATCTTGCCGAAAAGCGTATGCAACCCAGTAGGGAGAGAGAATCTAAGTGAGTAGACCAGCCAGGAAAAATGACTCATATACTCCAAAGATGTCACAGCTTCTTACCCTGCTTGATGTTGCAAGGTATATGGGAGAAAAGCGAGAACTTGATGCTTTGTTGCGCTATATTGCCGAGCAGGGAATTGAGGCGCTAGAATGTGAGCGATGCAGCATTTTTCTCCACAACGCTGACACAAAAACAATCTGGTCAAAAGTCGCGACAGGGACAGGAGAAATTATCTCGTTTCCCGAGAAAATGGGCATCGCCGGTGAATGCATCGATAAGCAACAAGTCATCTTCATCGAGAATCCCTACAATGATCCCCGATTTAATCCTGAAATAGACAAGATCACGGGTTACTCAACAAAAAGTCTGCTCGCAGTACCCATGAAAAACAATGATGGTAGAGCGATTGGTTGTTTTCAAGCCCTGAATAAAAAAGATAGCAAGCACTTCTCAAATGACGACGCGCAATTTGCTCTCGCATTTAGCGGTCAGGCGGCAGTATCGATAGAATCAGCGCTGCTCTATGAACAGAACATGATCATGATCAAGGAACTCACAGAAGCCAAGGAAGACCTTCAGGAAAGCATCAGCCAAATCAAAATACTTCACGATATAGACAAGGTGGCTCACGAAGCCCGGAGCCTGAAAGAATTTTTTCAGCTCATTTTTGGGCGTATCGCAAAAAACCTCGACTCGCGCGCGGTGTCCATCTTGATCGAGTCCGATCATGGAAAGTGGTGGTATTTTGTCAGCGATGAACAGTCAAAGAAGAAATTTCAGGAGCACGTGATCGAGACCAATCCTCGGCTTGAGGGCCTGGTTAGCGACTATGTATCCGTGGGAAAGATTTTGAATGATTTGACGGGAAAGTTGGCCTCGCTTGATGAATGGCTTGATTTTTCTGTTCAGACCCGCTCGGTAATTCCCTGCAGGTTTGGTAAAATCACCCAGGAGGGTGAGACGCTTAGGCGAAAAGCAATTCTTCAGATTATCTACGACAAAGCAAAACCCATTACACAAGAGCACATGGCTTTCATGGATATTGTGAGCAGCAACATTTCGGCAATTATCGAGAAACGATTATTGATCGAAACTCAGGCTCAATCAAACCGTCTGGCCACAATCGGTCAGCTGTCATCCACTATATTCCATGACTTCAAAAATCCGATGGCTTCCATCCGCGGAATCGCAGAAATCATCGGAATGAGCGATGACATGAGCCACGATCAGACCAAACAATTCTGCAATATTATTCAAACCCAGGTCGATCGCTGCTGCGGGATGATTGAGGAGCTCCTCGCTTTTACGCGAGGCGAAACCAATTTTGATTTTAAGGAAAACAATCTCAAGGAGTTCTTTGAAAAAGTCCATCAAATGCTAAAAGTCGATGCTGAACGGTTTAAGATCAATCTGACAATCAGCTGCACCGTCGATGGAACTATTAAATTTGATGCAGACAAATTAATGCGAGTCATATTTAACCTGACGAACAATGCTTTTGAAATTCTTAAAGAGGGAGATTCTTTAGATATCAGTTCCAAACCAGGCAAGAACGGATTTGTTCAGATTGAAATAACCGACAGCGGTCCTGGAGTACCGAGTCATCTCGAAGACACGTTGTTTGAAGTTTTTGTCACTCATGGCAAAAAAAATGGCACAGGTTTGGGCCTCAATATCGCACGACAGATCATCCAGGGTCATGGCGGCGAGATCTATCTTGATAAGTCGTACAAATCGGGAGCACGATTCATCCTCACTCTTCATCCATCGCCATCAGTCGCGACAGCTTCCGTCGCTTAACTGGTCGTTGGACCTCAGTGCCTGTTTAAACAAGCCCTCAGCGCGACTTCGGCCACTTTTTTCGTCGCGAAATCGCCAAACCCTTTTGGGGCGCAAGGCGTGGGCACAAAAATCACCGGAGCGTATCGGGCATACGTGAGGATGATTTTGTGCCCGAAACGCAGTGCCATACAAGGGTTTGGTGATTGCAGCAGAAAAAATGGCCGAAGTCGAGCTCAGTTAACCTTTAAATCAATTTCTTTATTGATCCCTCCACGGCTTATATCTAACTTGAAACTCTTAGCTTTGCCGAGATGCTCTATAAGCTTCAATCCGGCTGCTGGGCTATCAACCTTCAGCCCATCGATTCCGGTAATGATATCGTCGTTTTCAAGGCCAATCTTTCGAAGAAGAGAATCATTGGGAATTCCAGTTACCCTGATCCCCTTTTGACCGCTGGCCAGCTTTTCCTCTTTAAACTTGATTTCTTTTAACTCAAGTAGCAGCTGAGGGGCCTTTTTTTGAACCTCAGCCTTCTTCATCTCCACGATCTGCTTTAATTCAGCTATCTTGGACGCATCTAGATCCGCAGCAGCCTTTGATTCCCATAGGATGAAACCAAAGAACGTAAAGATAAGAAGGACTCGAAACGCTTTAGCAACCGGTTGGATCTTATTCTGGATCAACATAACCTACTCTCATTATAGATAAAAGTTCATTAAAATCTAATTTTACCAAATACCTTTCCGGAGAAGCACCAGAAATCATAGCATATAAGCTTTTGAAATATTAGAGAAGTTCTCGGTTTGCTAAACCTGCATCTGACCGACGCCCGATAGATTACAGGCGGAGGGCGGTATGACCAAGGATGCACGTATCTTTCACAACGATCAACTGAACAAAGCTGTAAAAAAAGCTATGCCCTGGCTTGATTCGTGGAATCAATTTAAAGAGGCAGTCGAGGCCGACATCGTCGCGCTCGAGGAGCTTCTCAATGCCAAACAGATACCGATTTCGGCATGGATCGACGTGGGCGACAAAGGATCGGTTGGGTGGGCAGTAGACCGAAAGTCTAAGTCGATGCGACTTCAGTTTCGCAGGACTGAACACCATAAACCCACGCCACTTTCCTCTGAATCGCTTGAGGTCAAAATCATGGTGTTTCCCTATCTATCAGAACTAAGCTATCTACTTTGTACGAAGATCAAATTAGCTCACACAAGTCATGTTGAAATGGACCGCTACGGCGAAGATATCTTAGGAACTCCTGCACAAACTAAGCATACAGAGGTTCAGCCCGTCTTTATTGCAAAGTATGTTTGAATTGCAAAGTATGATCGAATTGCAAAGTATGTCTGAATTGCAAAGTATGTCTGAAAGTTTGTTTAATGGTTCATATTTGTTGACCTTATCAAGGCTCCATTGCCTAAAGGGGAACTAAGCTCCTAGTATGAAGATAGAACTATCAAAATCATCCCGTTCTTCATCTTGTGGTTGTGCGTCGTCAAAGGTTGGGACAGTTGGATTTGGCGAACTCTGAATGTGGTACTGTTCGGCCTCCGGATCGAATGCAATGACATGCGATTCTTTCGGCTTCCCCGCTAAGGTTTCATCGGTTAAGGCTCCCATATTTTCGAGCCGCTCAAATGGATTCGGTACCGAAGGAGGCATCGGAACATGGGATGCCGTTGCTTCAAAAATCTGCGCCGTTTCTTTTAATTGCTCAGAAAAATTTGGGGTATCACGCTGCATTACTTCTGCGGAGGGTTCCCACGGCACCTCTCGGTGTGATACTTCGGCTCCATTGTCTGAGTCTCTATCTGGTACGATTTCAGATTGCTGCTGGGATTTGACTTCGTCATTCGAAGGTTCATCGGCAGATCTTAGGGTATCCATTGAGGCGATTTCACTTTGACCACTGCTAGAAGAATTTCCAACATCTTGATGCGAAGGTAACATGCTGCCGCTGGTTTCAGATTCAACACTAACAGAAGCTCTTGTCTCGGAGGACTCATCGTGAAACGCCGAATTATGAACTCCGCCCGAATCATTTGCTCCCTGCACCTGAGTTGTTTGTGGTTTCTGGGCGGAAACTTCAGCCAACGGAATGCCGCCTACTGTCTTGAGCTTCTTGGCAACAACCACACTATCATCGCGGTAACCTCCTATTTTGGCATCCTTGGGAAATTCCACGACTACAACTGTTAGATCATCATCACGAGGTACATTTTGAAAAAAGCTGAACGCATCGCTGACTATGCGCTCTTTCATGCCCTCTGGATCCAATTCAACGTAAGCCATAATTTTCTCAAGTAGAACCTTTCGACCCCACATTGTTCCCTCTGGGGATTTGCATTCGATAAGCCCATCAGTAAAAAGAAAAAACTTGTCACCTGGCGCAAGCTTCATGGTTTTTTCTTGAAAAATCACGTCTTTTTCAACACCCAAGATCGTCCCATTGCAGCTCATGCTTACAGGTGATAAGGGAGAAATGGCATTCAATGACTTTACTTTCTTTTTGATACGCGAATCGTCCGGGTTCGCTGGGATAAGCACAGGGAAGTTGTGGCCAGCGTTTGCGTATGTAATTTGGCCAGTGTGGTAGTCGATCATCAAGGCAAAGAATGTCATACTGATCGTGCCCTCCACGGCATTGTAGAGAACCCGATTCACGTGGGATAAGATCTGCCCTGGAGTAAAGATCTGTGATGTATCACTCAACATATTAGCAAGTGTCATGCAACTTGAGTAGGCAACTGCTGTGACAAGCGCAGCTGGCACTCCGTGGCCCATAGCATCAGCCACAAAAACATATTCTACGCCATCGCCAGTCGAATAATGCCCCCACCAATCGCCCCCGGTCTCTGAAGCTGGAATCGAATAGCCTGCCACACGCAATATGTTTGGCGTTCGGCCAGGCTTGGGAAATAGAGTCTCCTGAACTGCTTGCGCCATTTCCAAATCTTTTTTAGTTTCGGCTTGTCGCAATTGATCGCGAAGCAGGATTTGAATGCGTTGCGCCATAATATCAACCGATAGCGATAATACACCGACCTCATCATTGCTTCGTAGGCCAAGCCTAGTATCAAATTCACCCTGAGAAATCCTTTGTGTCGCCAATGTTACGAGTTTCAATTTTTTTGTAACCTCTTCCGCACCATAGAAACTAAGCAAGACCGCAAACAGCAAGAACAGACATCCCCACTTGACAGCGGTCAAAATTGATTCATTGATGTCAGCGTAGGCAATTTTTCGATCCTGCTGCGCCACGACGATGAGGTCAAAGCGCGGAATACGGTAGTACGCTCCCAGGAATTCCTTACCTTTCTTGCCGCTGGTATAGCGATCGACAAACCCGATCGGGTCTTCGCTTTTAAGAGCTTTTTTAACGAGTCCATATTTATGGTAGCTTTTCGCAGTGGTCGTTTCTTGAAACTGGCGGGAACTTACCACCTCTCCTTTACGATTCACGACAAAATTCGAGATAATCTGAGATTCTACCAGTGATTCAACTATCGGTGCCTGCCAAGTCGTAAGTACCACGAGATAGGTCGACTTATCACCTTTGATTCGAAACGACTTGCCTATATTGAGAATCGGAAGGCCTGTTACGGCCGAACCAGCGAGACTTTCGACAAACCTTGAACCTACCACCTCAAAATTTTTTGCCTTTTGGTCATCATTAAACTGCCTGATGGCTTTCTGTATGTTTTCTGGTTTGGCTTCCCCAAACCGGTTGGAGGTTACATTCCCAGTAAAGGCAAAGCTTATTTCCTCGATCTTTGTCCCAGTTTTTTTAAATATGTTTGTCGCAAGAAAATCTTCGCGTGACGACAAAAATGCTTTAAGCTGCTCGGATTGAACTTTTTTGTTTTCCGTTTGAAGAGTCGCTTGTAGCAAAGTCCCTAACTGCAATTCCCAGTTGTCCAAAATTGCCTGAATGGCGCGACCAGAAATCGATGTGTCATTTAGAGATCGATCTTTCAGCTGAGCTTTGAGAAGCTTTTCCAAATCAAGCGCGTTACGAGTCGCAAAAAGACCGACTGTCCCCATTACCAATGCAACGGTTAAGTAGAATAGCTTTGCGGTAATGGATCCTAGTGGATGAACCTTCAAGTATGTTCCTGCCAATAATGCCTATAAAAATACTGCCTAGGTTTCGGATTTTTTGGGCATTCCTTTAAATCAAATTCTGGACTACCGATTCCCAAACCTCGCATCTGGTCAAAATATCTAAAGATTATCGATTATCTTCCGATATTGGACCACAGACTAATCTTAAAGGAGAAAGTAGATCGTCAATGTCCTTACTCAAGGGGAAAACAGCTTTTCTGATAGCCTGGGCCATAGCTACTGGTGGGCTTGCTTTTAGCATCTACCATGACACAAAAGTCGAAGTCTCCGGGGAAGCCGTCGGCGCGATCGAAAAAGTGATAGGGAATGTTCAAGTTAAGCCAGACGCAAAGATTATTTGGCGGGACGCATTTCAGGGACAATTGATTAGTTTCAATGATTCGATTTCGACAGGTCCAAGCGGTGAAGCTACCATCAACATCAAGAATACCAAACCGCTCCGCCTAGGACCGAATTCAGTGATAACGTTAAAGAGCCAGAGTGCTGGATCCAAAGAGATCACCATTGACCTAAGTCGTGGTTTCCTTGAGGCGGAAAAAGGCAATGTCGGCAAAAACAATTCTGCCATCTCAAAAGGTGAGGTAACCAGTATACAAATCCGAGCTGGAACCTCGACTTATTCTTTAAGCGCCAAAAATTCCGAACTTTCCTTATTTAAGGATAGCATCAATGGAAATGCCAAAGTGGTAGGTGCGTCTGGATCTATCGTGCTCAAAGAAGATGGGAAAACCGCCGGCCGAGCACTCGAACAGGTTAGCAAGTCAGAAAAATCCGACTATAGACCTCTTGAAAGCAGCACAGTATCTGAAATCGACCTCTCCAAAGACAGCTCCGGGTTAAATTCGCTTATGATGATCACAGGATCGTCAAAGGACGGTGTCATCGAACTTAAACAGCCGGTTGCGCTGGCGCCAACCCCGCCACCCAAAAAAATTCAAGAGCCCCCTAAAAAGCCTGTAATCGATACCACCGTGACCATTAATAATGATCTTGTTCCAAGAATTATAGCACCTGGCAACGGCAGCACGGGCTGGATCGATCAACCCCTTTCCACTCTAGGATCGCAATCCATTGCGGTCACGATTGAACCTCCAAAGCAACCTCCTACACCCGGAAGCCTGTGGAGGCCATTCGTCGGAGCCGTAACACCAGGAGCCCTGGCTCCGTTAGCAAAGGTTTCTATCAAAGAATGGTTTGGGGCACCCGAACTGAGACAACAAACCATTTTAATCAATCTCGCCGAGGCTCAAGGAGTCCTAAAAGCTAACGACGGGCCAGAACCGCAGATGGAGTTTGCTTTCAAACCAGGATGTGAGGTAAGCAGCACAGGTTCCCCACAAAAAACTTTAGGAATCCTCCACACTGTCAAATTCAATTCCATGCAATCGCTTGCCCAAGGGGCTATCCGCCTCGGCTTTGATCGTTGGAATCAAGGGGCGGTCACCAGCGTGCGCTGGGAAAAGATGGGACCAACAACTCATGCAATTACTATCAAATACCCGGCAGACCTAGGCAGACTTAACGGGCTTATGCAAAACGGAGCCTTCTCACTCACAAAGTCTGCAGGAATCGGAAGTTCTCCGAGTATTTATCTTGTTCGAAAACGTGAGGTCATAGCCAGGCTCGACGGCACACCGCCGCCTGGAGGTTTAGGGATACTTAGACAGCTGCTTGGCGCTGAACTTGCGTTCTATGGTTCTGCCGAATCCTACATATCTGGACCCGTTTCGTTCAACGATATCCTAAATTCCACAAAAGATCCCAGCGCCAAGATATACGTTTTAACCTTTGCAGGCAAAACGGTTGGTATCGATCAGGAATTTATCAAAGATCCCGCCGTCCAAGATTTCCTAAAATCTGGCAATGCTACGTTTTTTAAAGGACCTATCCAAAAAATGGCCGACTGAGGCTTAGCTCGACTTGTAGGGTTTGAAAATATAACCTACTAAAAAAACTGGATGTCGATGCCAGGCCGCAAATCAACGCCAGCACAGACAAGATGGGCTGGTAAAGATACTGTTACCTTCTCTGACATGCTTGTTGTGATGCGAAGGCGGACCTGGGAATATCGTATTTTTTCAAAGGCTAGGAATAGCGCGGCCTTTCAAAAACTATCGAGGTCAGCGCGCAAACTGATACTGGATGGGCTGGCATGCGCTGCTTAACCGTCATAAAACCCTACAAGTCGAGCTTAGAGCCTGTTTAAAAAGGGTCAGTTTTTGATTTTCTCTGCGTTGACCCTGCGCTTCCGATGCTCATTTATGCGCAAATAAACTGCGCTTCGGTTCTCGGGTCGCCTTGATAAAATCAAAAACTGACCCTTTTTAAGCAGGCTCTTAGAGCCTGATATGTGAATAAGCAAAGCCCCGAATCATTCGATCCGGGGCTTTGTTATTATTAAGGCTGCATCGAGCTACTCTCCCACACTGAAGAGTGCAGTACCATCGCCGCTGAGAAGCTTAACTTCCGTGTTCGGGATGGGAACGGGTGTTTCCTTCTCGCTAAAGACACAGCCAAACTGAGTGTCTTCAAACTGAGTGCTTAATAGTATCAAACAAGAGCGTGCACAAGCTAAATCTCAACCATGTTGCTTTCTGGTAGAGAGAATCAAGTTAAATAAGCCTCACGATCGATTAGTATCGGTCAGCTCCATGCCTTACGGCACTTCCACACCCGACCTATCAACGTCCTCGTCTAGAACGGATCTTTAGGACCTTTCGGTCAGGGAAATCTTATCTTGAGGTGGGCTTCCCACTTAGATGCTTTCAGCGGTTATCCCGACCATACATAGCTACCCAGCGCTGCCACTGGCGTGACAACTGGTACACCATAGGTATGTCCAACCCGGTCCTCTCGTACTAAGGTCAGATCCTCTCAAATTTCCTGCGCCCACAGCAGATAGGGACCGAACTGTCTCACGACGTTCTGAACCCAGCTCGCG
>CAZOSN010000058.1:0-24590 GCA_964582405.1 uncultured Oligoflexales bacterium
GAAGATCCAGCCGTTGCCCTTCTCGAAGGAGGTGCCGCCCAGCGCCACGGCGGCGATGGCGTCGAGCTCGATGCCGATGGCGGCGGTGGGATGGCCGGCATTCATGCGCGCCGTCATCAGGAGGGCCGCGACGCCCGCCCCCGCCCACGTCGTTGGCGCTTTTCGCCCCCACGACTAGATATTGCCAGCAAGGACCAGCAGAGCCAACGCATACGGCAGCATCTGGACCACTTGAGCCGGAACCGCGATGCTGCCTTGCAGACTGATCTGCAGAGCATCAGCCAGGCCGAATGCAAGGCAGCCCAATGCCGTCGGAAGCGGTCGCCAGCGTCCGAGGATCACAGCCGCTAGCGCGATAAATCCACGCCCGGCTGTCATCTGGCGCGTGTACGCCGAGGCAAGCTGCAACGACAGGGTTGCCCCCGCAAGACCCACCAACACGCCGCAGGCGCCAAGCGCCCCAAGCCTCACGCGCATCACCGAAATACCGGCGCTTCTGAGCGATGCGGGATGTTCGCCCGCAAACCTCAGCCATAGGCCCGCATAGAGCTTGCCATACACACACGCAGTCACGACCAACGCCACGCCGGCAAGGATCGTGCCGGCCCAAGCCACGCGCGCCGAAAGCGGCAGAGCGCCCGTCGCGGTGGTCGAATCAAACAAGGCTTTGGAGACAAGAGCTGCAAACCCTACAGCAAGCAAATTAAAGGCTATACCCGTGACAATTTGATCAGCCTTGAATCTTGTGACGATCAGAGCATAGACCAAAGAAAAAGCGGCTCCCGTCAGAGCCGCGGTCACAAACCCAACCATTGCGCTTCCCGAATAAAACGCGGAGATCGCGGCGGCAAGCGCACCGATCGTCATGATGCCCTCCACGGCAATCATGATCACTCCGGATCGCTCCGCCACGAGAGCACCCATGCTGGCTAGCACCAGCGGAGTCGCAAGCCGCAAAGTCGCCGTAACCATGATCAGACCCGTTTCCATGCCGGCCTCCATCGTTCGCCAAAAGGCATGGCCATGGCTATAATCACCATAGCTTGAATCACCATCGATAACTCCTGGGTGACCGTGTTGGTTTCAAAATCTAGGTCGATGCCACCTTTATGTAAGGCTCCGAATAGCAGGGCCGAAAAAATCGCTCCGATCGGGTTTGCTCGCGCAAGCAAGGCCACAGCAATCCCGGTAAACCCATAGCCCGGCGAAAAATCTAGCCTAAGACGCCCAGCCTGCCCCATCACTTCGGCAGCTCCCGCGAGCCCAGCCAAAGCTCCAGCACCCGCCATAGCCCCTAACTGAATCCGCGCAACATCCAATCCACCGCCCCGGGCTGCGGCAGGATTGAGGCCCACAGCGCGTAGCGCATAGCCCGCCCCGGTAAAGTTGAACACGATATAGAGAACGAGACTAAGGCAAACCGCAAGGGTGAGAGCATGATGCACCGGGGCATCGTCGAACAACGTTAATTTTGCAAACCGAAACGCTGCGCCTACCGGAAGAGTCTCTGGATTTTGGCTCGCCGGATCCTTTAGGATCTCAACGCAAACGAGGCTGGTCATGCCTGCTGCGATAAAATTGAGCATGAGCGTGGTGATAACCTCATGACTCCCGCGCTTTGTTTTTAGCAAACCAGCAATGCCACCCCACCCCGCGCCAGCAATGGCTGCAGCAGCGATTCCCCATACAAGACCCAAAGGAAGCTCAGGCGCCTTGATTCCCACCGCAGCCACAGCCATGGCGCCAGCCAGCATTTGCCCCTCGGCACCTACATTGAATAGTTTCGCCCGATAGGCGAGACTGACCGACAAGCCTGTAAATAAGAGTGGCGTCGCAAAGCTCAGGGTTGCACCAAAGTCATACCAGGATCCAAAGGCGCTGAGCCAAAGTATTTGTGCCACGTGAAAGGGATTTTCACCAAAGAGAGCGGTCAAAGCAAGCCCTAGGGCAAGACCGGCAAACGCTGCGACCAAAGTCGCCAGTAATCCGCCAAGCCTCACGAGCTTCCTCCCATCAAAAAGCCGATCCTTTGACGATCAAAGGGTGGTAAAACCGCCTCGCTTAGCCTTCCCCTTGAAAGCACATGAATGCGGTCGACAAGCAATAAAACCTCGTCAAGGTCGGATGAAATAAGCAGCATACCAGCATGCGCCGCTCGGCGTGCCAGCAGCTCCTGATAAATTAACCGCTGCGCCCCGATATCGACGCCGCGCGTGGGTTCGCAAACCAACACAAAATCGGGTTCGCCAAACAATGCCCTCGCCACGATCAGTTTTTGCTGATTGCCGCCTGATAGTGAGCGCGCCGAGGCACGCGGGCCCTGTGCTTTGATCTGAAAGGCGCTAATCGCCTTCTGGGTGGCATCCGAAACCGCCTTGCGTTTCAACCAGGGACCTCTATAAAACTCCCGGGATGACCTATGGCCCAGAGCAAAATTCCAGCTGAGCGTTTCGTCAAGAAAAAGCCCATCTTCGTGGCGGTCAGGCAATACCGTGGCCATCCCCAACCTGCGCAACGCGAGCGCGCTCAATGTTTTGGCAGATCGCCCCCGAAAGATAATTTCCCCCGATTCGATCGTGTGCGGATCCAGACATGCATCGATGAGCTCCGCTTGGCCGTTACCCGTAACACCAGCACTACCAAGAATTTCGCCCGCGGAAACCGTGAGATCGAGACTCTCGAGTCCACGGAGTTTTACCCCTTTCATCTCCCAGACTATTTCCGAACCTGGCGGTTCCCGCTTCAGCATAGGCGGTGCCATTGCCTCGCCCACCATGGCAGCAATGAGCTCGGCCTCGCTCACCCGCGCGGTCTCAAATTGCTTGACCACCCTACCCCCGCGCATCACGGTGACTTCGTCCGTGAAGTCGAAAATCTCGCGCAGCTTGTGAGTGATCAGGATAATCGTCTTACCTTGTCTCTTAAGTTTTTTTAGCTCCGCTCCTAAGGCCTCGGTCTCGCTGGGAGTAAGAACTGCGGTGGGTTCGTCCAGGATAAGCACCTCAGACGCTTGGTAGACGAGTTTGATGATTTCAAGTTTTTGTTTTTGCCCTAGAGTAAGCTCGGAAACCTCGGCATCTAGACTCGGCATAAAACCAAGCCCCTTCGCGATAGTTTGAACTCGCAGCCTCTCGGTTCCCCGCGGCACAGGGCTCCCTGGCTTAGCCGCTCCATTGGATACCAGCACATTGTCCAGCACAGTCTCATTGTCTGCCAGCATGAAATGCTGGTGCACCATCCCAATGCCAACTTCGACGGCATCGCACGGGTTTTCAAAGCAAACAGCCCGGCCGCCGACTCGAATCGACCCGCTATCAGGGCTAATCAGGCCATAGAGCATTTGCATGGAGGTCGATTTTCCGGCGCCGTTTTCACCCACAATCCCATGAATTGAGCCGCGCCGAATCGAAAACCACAGATCATCGCAGGCTTTGACCGCCCCGAAAGATTTGCATACGCCTTCGAAGGAAACAGCCGGATTCATGCCATGCCTTCTTTGTGCTATTTCTGTGCCTGCACCACAGGGTCAACCGCGATTTTTCCGGTCACAATTCCGTCCTTGATTGCATCCAACTTGGCAGCCATAGCGTCATCAATTAACGCACGATTGTGTTCGTCGCGGGCATAGTCGAGGCCCTGATTCTTGAGAGTATAGAGTTGTTTTCCACCCTTAAATTGCCCCAGGGTGAGATCCTTCACCGTGCTGAAAACCGCCTCATCGACTCGCTTCAGCATACTGGTAAGGATATGCCCGGGCTTGATCCAGTTTTGGTTGGCGTCGGTGCCAATGGCAAGCACTCCCACTGTCTTAGTTGCAGCGTTGCGCTCTTCGACGGCATCGAATACTCCCATGCCTGAGGCACCTGCTGCTTGGAAAATCACATCAGCCCCACCGGCGATCTGATGCTGAGCCAACTCCTTGGCTCGTGCCGGATCGTTCCATGCCGCACCGGTGAGCCCTACGTACTGTGCTATCACTTTGATTTTAGGATTGATATGGCGTGCGCCAGCTTCATAACCTGAGAGAAACTTGCGGATAAGCGGCACGTCGATCCCACCAATGAACCCGATGACACCGCTCTTGGACTTGAGCGCCGCGGCGGCCCCCACGATGAATGCACCCTCCTGCTCTCTAAAAACTATGCTGCGCACATTGGCCTCAGAGGTTTCGGCGTCAATCAGAGCAAATTTTACTGCCGGAAATTTGGTAGCCACAGCGCTCACCGATTCCTTCTGCGCAAAGCCCACACCGATCACAAGGTCAAACCCCTTGCGGGCAAAAGCCTGAAGCAGGTGCTCAAACGAATTGTCGTCCGCCGCAACCACATCCTTAACCTCAACGCCGAGTTCTTTTTCCGCACGCTTAAGTCCCGCAAGAGCCGATTCGTTGAACGACCGATCATTGCGTCCGCCCTTGTCAAGCACGATCCCGATTTTTACAGGTTGGGCCGAAAGGGCGGAGCTGACAAGCAGAGTGAGGCTTATAAAAATCTTGGCAAGACGATGGCAATTCACAGCTTTTTATCCTTTTTTAGGGGTGCGGCGTGCGTTCACTTCACAAGAGCCGGCATTGTATGCAAACCGCAACCAGTGGGCAATCTATTTGTGAGCCTTGCGCGGAGAGCCTTATTAAACAGGCTCTGAGCCCGACTTCGGCCCTTTTTTCGTCGTGAAATCGGTCACAAGCTCCCTAAAAATTTCAACACTTGTGCCCGCTCAGCAGACGATAGCGCGCTGAAAGATGCCATGCTCTTGCTGGCCTCGCCGCCATGCCACAGGATAGCCTCGAGGATACTGCGGGCCCTACCATCATGAAGAAAACCTGATTCCGGATTGACGATCTGCACCAGCCCCAGCCCCCAAAGCGGTGCTGTGCGCCACTCCTGCCCCTTCGCTTCACTTAGATCACGGTGATCGGAAAGGGCTTCGCCCATATCGTGAAGAAGGAGGTCGGTAAAAGGATGAATCAGCTGGTTTGACAATTCTGGAAACGCCGGGTCAACTCCCGTGTGGATGCCGACGCGGTGACAACCTGCGCAACCCAATGCAAAAAATTGATGCTCACCGGCCATAACATCGGGATCATCGGCATCGCGCCGCAGGGGAACACCGGTTAGTTTCGTATAGAGCGTTAGGCGGTCAAGCTGCTGAACGGTTGCCTCCGGCTCACCTCCGGTAGGGGCGGCCAGGCAGGCATCCGATGTGGCTGGGCAATTTTGAGCGCGATGGAGGCGGGATGTGATACCCATATCTCCCAAGAAGGCGCCGGCATTTTGCTCAAGAACCGAAGGTTTTTCGGCCTTCCAACCGAAGCGCCCCAAAGTCAACTCCCCGGTCTCATCGCTCCGGACATAATGAACGTGCCCCCTTATACCATCGGCATCCAAATCGTTCGGATCCTGAAATCCTTCGATCGTCTGCCTGGGAATGGTATCTAAAAGCCCCACCCCGGTGAGATGGGGTGCGAGCCGTGGCGAGATCATCGGTTCCTCAAGCGGGCCGTATCCAAGGTCTTTGAGTTCAAATTGCGGCGCCCGCAAAGAAACTTTAGTTCCGTCAGGAAGCACGCGGCTGGTTGAGACCCAGGTGACCCAGACTTTTGCCTCAGGGACTACCCTACCTAGGGCCATGTTCTGCAATTGATCACCATAAATGGGATGGGGAGTAGGTTTTTGAGTATGAGTATCCCGCACGCTTAGCCTAAGCAGCAGCCCTTTTGCCACAAGCTCTCCGGTTTGCGGTGCGCTCCCTTTGCCATCCTGAACGTGACAACTCTCGCAGGAGCGAGCGTTGAATAGGGGCCCCAAGCCATCGCGCGTCCTCGTCGAAGCACCCGCCTCAACCCAGGCATCGGTAAAGACAGCATTGCCGGACTGGAACAAAAGATCATGCGGGAAAGTATCGCCACCCACAGGCACCGCGAGAATATTTGGTGCGGGTTTGTTGAAGGACCGAGCCCCACTTGGCACCACAGAGCTAGCTCCACCGAGTTTTGAACCAAGCGGTTCCCCCTGTGCTGCACCACAAGCCATCAATAAGGCGAGTGCCACCCTATTCATAACGGTGAAGTCCTTTAGATTCCGGCTGAAGAGTCGCTCTACTTTTGCCAACCAAATTTTCCTGCCTATACTGCTTCTTCGCATCTTGATCATACTTGATACCCTGCTCATCCCGCTCACCTTTGCGATGACTCGGACATTATCCTTGGACGGCTAATCACAAGCTCTTCTCAACAAGGTTGCTAGCATTAACCTATTCGAGATTGATTTTCAACTTCAATTGAATAAACCTGGGGACTGTCTGACTTATCTAGCGAATTTTATTTCTGTAAGTAAGATTCGCGAACGAAAAAATCCTTAAAAATTTCCAGTATGGGTTTCTCACCCTTTGCCTCTCCTAGCGCCGTTTTTTCTATGATGCATCGGTCGGCCTTACGATTCTTCTGCTCAAATATAAATCGAAAAACTTTGCGCGAGAGGCATTCCTGTACCAACTTGTGATCAGCTAAATAATGAGACAATGACTTAGCGCCATCCACGGATTGGAGTTCCCCCTCAATAACTTCGGGTACTACCTGCAAACGAAGGGGAAATTCCGCTTTTATTTCCCCAGTTTTTGAATAGAGACGCTCGAGTTCGCGATGCCTACCAAGGGAGTCATACTCCTCCAACGCAAATCCAAACGGATTCATTTTACGATGACAATCGATACAAACAGGCCCATGAGTGATGCTCTCCCACCGCGCTCTCGTGCTCATCTCCTCGTCATGGAACGAACTCTGAGCTGCCGGGAATCGTTTGTCCCTATGGAAATCGAGCCGCTGCAAATCTTTATTCTCCTGAACAACCATCGAAGCAGGCGCGAATTCATCATCGCAAACGATGCCCCCGCGGATCTTCCGTCCGCGCTGAACCGGTGATTCCACCATTTCGGGTTGCATTAAAAAAGCGGCTCGCCCCAAAATACCCGTAGCATGACTCCCAGGTAAAATCTGGTAGCGATCTGAGGGATTGGTTCCATAGATCTGAGCCATATTCGAACTTGTAATCAGCCCCACGTTGGAGGTTAGGAGCGTCTTTACCGTCCCTCCCGAAAACAGGACATACTCAAGAAATGCCCGGTACTCGTTATAGGAATCTAACCTAAGAGTTCTTCGGTCTAGGTCGCCTAGAAAAAAATCCGGTTGGGTAAGGCTTGAACCTGACCTTATTTCAAAAAGGTTGTCAAAAAACAGCTGCAAAGATCTCATGGCTCTGGGGTCGTTAAACATCTCATCAGTCAAGAGCTTGAGGTAGGGTATATTTGCGAGATCATGCTTTTGAGCCAAGTTTAGAAGCTCTTCATCCGGAGTGGTTTTCCAAATTGCAAATGACAATCGACTCGCTAGTTCAAAAGAGCTCGTAGTTTTGGTTGCGGCGTTTTCCATCTTGTAGAAGAACTCGGGCGCCTGAAGAAAGGCTTCAATCACATCAAGGTAGCCATCTCTGGCTGATCCATCAAAGAATAGGTCGCTCGTTTTTTTTACTTCTTCGGCCTGAAACGGACGTCGGTATGTTTTTAGACCAAATTCCTTGATAAATTTGGTTATACAGAGGTCCGAGTCCAAATCGCTACAGCCTACCAATCTTTCCAATTCATCCCGATCATCCTCAAAATACTTTCTGATGCCCTCTGCCACCGCCTTAAACATCAGCACTGCATCAATAGAAGTTGAAACGGTTTTTCCCAAATAGATATCATTGGAATTATCCGATAGTTCGGCTGAAAAGAGCCCTATCGATCTGACGGCTTTGATGCCAAACAAATCCACCATGATATTGGCATATTCTATTTTAGATAGCCGATTCATTCGATGCGGAACTACAGTCGCACCTAAGCTACAATCGAGACTGCGCTCGTCGTCAAGCGTCGATAACCATTTTTCAATAGTCTCTACCTCGCATTGGCTAAGTGTAGCACCGCCTTTTGGCATACTACCTCTTTTGACTGCATTAAGAGCTTTTGTCCATCGGTCTAGCACAGTTCGAAAGTCATCGGGATCATCTCGCCTATCGTACCGAAGATGCGCCATGGGTTGTTCGCCGTGGCAAGATACGCAATAGGTATTAGCAATCGGAGCGACATGTTTGTCAAAATCGATAGGTTCGTCGCCATTTGCCAAGCAAGTATTAGGTCGTGGTTCGAGTCCATCGACCAGAGATTTAATCGCCTCCCGTTCGCACTCGTTCGGCCTTGGACCGGAGGGGGGCATTCTCTGCGATTCTAATGCGCTCCACATAGACCTGACTAGGTTCGGTTTCTTGTTGTCATCAATAGCACCGCTATAATCGACACCCCCACTGCGGAGTTGGCTGTTGTGGCAACCGATGCAGTACTGATCAAGCACAGGTTGGACCGTATTTGCAAAGGTTAGATTGTTTGCGTTCTTAGTTTCACAGGCTTTCTCAATCGGTTTTAAAGCCTTGAGCAACGACAGCTCGCAAGGTTGAGGAGTTGGATAACCCGCTGGCGGCATCCGTAAAGTTTCTATAGCATCGAGACTCTTGGGCAACTTTAGCGAAAAATCCTCGTTCGAATCATCAGCAGCAAAAGAAATATCTCCCGAGCAAATTTCAGGTCTATGACAAGTTCCGCAATAGCTGGTCAGTATCTTTCGCGCCTCAGCCCAGTGATCGGCTGAGTTGATTTCTGGTGGGTTGCATACCTTTGGCTTGGCAGAAGCGGAAGCAGATGACGAAGGTTTCAGATCAGACGCAGGATTATTTTGTCTGATGGCGGCTCGGCGACCATTTGGTTGCAGCCCGCACCCGAACAAGCAGGATAATATTAGAATCATAAATTTGCCGGCCCGTCCAACCATGCTTTTGAGTCACCTAGGTTATGATTTCTGCTACAAGTCGCCTCTTGTCTGAAATGTCATATTGATCAAACCAATTGTCCGAATAGTCGCCAAAACCCTCTTTTCCACCAAGCTCCCACTCAGAAGGATGAAGTCCCATTGCGGTCATAAATGTCACCAGCAGTTCATTGATGGGTCGACCTAAATCAGGGAAATCAACGGAATATTCACATGGTTTGCCGACCGAGCAGTAAGGCAGCGGCACAGCCTCTGCCGTCGGCGTATAAATCAGCCGCTTACGAATCCCAGCTTTTTGAAAATTGAGGAAGTAGCCGGTTTTTAAGAATCCACCGGCCCCCCCGGCAACAAATATAGGGAGATCGGCCGAGAGATGCCCGGTGTTCCACATTTGCTCAGAGCAGCGGGTGCCGTTTTCTCCAATCCATAAGACAAGCGAGTTATCCAAAAAGGTTCGGCCGGTCGAAGGCTCCTCGACCTCGTCAAGATGTGCAAGCAGCATCGCCACGAATTTGGCATAGAATTGCTGCGCTTCCAAATACTGCTCCAGCGAATAGTAGGAAGATCCATACTCATGACTCATGTCATGAAATCGAGGTCCACCCCGAACATGAGTCAGGATCTTGTTTTCAATAATGTCAGTCATATTGAAGGTAATTACCCGCGAGACATCGCATTTCACTGCCGAGGAGATAAGATTCATATACCAAGTAAGTCGTTTGGCATCATTGTCGAGCCCCTCGGGTTTTAAGGAATCCTCGCATCGGGTCGAATTGATATGAATTTCCTGCAGAATTTCATAGTGTTCCTGCAATTTACGGCGATCGGCGTCCGCGAGTTTGATTTTAGAAAATTTCGTTGCGTATTCGGTATCTAGAAAGCTCTTGACGCGACTATTCGTATAAAAAGCATGAAAGACTCTTTGGTAGGCAGCCATGACATTGTCAATCGTCGGTATATCACCCAATTTTGGATGATAAGACATTTTCATCGAGACCTCTGATTCCCCACGATTTTTCAAATGTATCGATCGAAATCCCTTTAAATCGTTTCCATAAGTGGCATCGCTATAAGCGATGAGCTGATCTATTGTCGGAGTTCTGATGCTTCTCTTACCGGAGGCATCAAGGGATTTGTGCGGAGCATGGGCGCTCACATCATTTGTTGAGATGATATCAAACCCCTGAAGAAGGAGTATTTTATCTTTAAATCTATCAAAGTCCTTGCCAAAAACGAGCGATATAGGGTCGTGAAGATCAGATAGGCGGATACCTCGAACATGAGTTCCAAAGGAAGTTCGAGGAATTGATTTATGAGGATACCAATGATCCGCATATTGACCGTGAGCAGTTTGAAGAACAATAAACCTTTTCGGTCCTTTTGCTAAATTTAGTTCGGCAGCGCTTAGGAGACTTGGCATAAACGGAATTGATAATCCTGCATGATAGCAGGCCCTTAGGATATCGCGTCTAGTATATTTTCCGACCATTCTAGCTTCTCTCACCAGTGTCTAAAGATCGGTGCATTATGCGCGAGGCTTCTTTTCACAACAATGCTCGCGCTAGGCAAATAATTGGGTCAGGATTTTATCCCGGGTTCCTATTTTATACTGATCAAGAACATTGTTTTCATAGCTTCCAAATCCTGGTTTGCCATTCAGCTCCCATTCTTCGCGAGAAAGTCCCATCGCCGTCATGATCGAGATCTGCCATTCGTTGATAGCGCGACCAAGGAATGGAAATTCTGGCAAAACTTTTCCATTGTCGCGCTCACGGACTTTTCCCTTGGTTTGAAAATCAAAAAACATCCCTGTTTTCAGAATACCTCCTAGACTACCAATCATTAGTAGCGGCAGATCGCTGCTGTCATGGGCAAGATTAACCGACGTATCGCCCTGCCTTACAGCTTGTTCACCTATCCAGAGAACCAACGAATTGTCTAAGAATGTCCGTCCCGTCGCACTGTCCTCGACGATGTCGAGCTTTTCAAGCAAGTCGACAACGATTTCAGCATGGAATTTCTGAAATGCCAAGAACGAATCCAAAGCCCATCCTTCGTTTTCGACATGAGTGACCGCGTGAAATCCACCGGGCATACCCGTGTAGGGCATAAATTTTTCGTCCGCACTTTCGGTCAGATTAAAAGTTATAACTCGGGTAAGGTCGCACTTGACGGCCGCTACGATCAAGTCGGTATAAGCAATCAATCGACTTCGGTCAGTGCTCAGATCTCCTGGTGGTGTAATCGTCGGGCAGCTCATGGGCCGCGTACCGAAACCTCGCAACAACTCGAGATGCTGACGAAGGCGGTCTCTGTCCTCAGGTGAAACAGCAAGTCTGGCGATCTGCCGAGTATAGTTGCGATCGAGAAGCTCTTTCGTTAAAGGACTGCGAAAGTATTGATGAAAGACTTTTGCATAGGCAAGCTCCACCCGATCGATCGGAAAAACCCTTCCAAATTTCGGGTGCACCGAAAGAATTCGACCGCCCTCGGTAATCCCCCGGTTTTTTAAATGCAGGGAGCGCAAAAAGGGCGAGCTTTGATACATCGCCGCGCTTTCGGCGATGAGTTGGTCTAGAGTTGGGGCGATCTCGTCACCAACACCATTTAACATCTTAGTCATCCCATGAGGTGGGGTATCCAGAGGCATAAGATCGAGCCCTCGAATTAGACACATTTTTGATCGAAATCGATCAAACGTCTTATCGATCACTTTTGAAATTGGGCCTTGGATACTGTCAAGACTAGCTCCGTGACACCTATCGCCCATTGGCCTTAGCTCAACATTTTTGGGATACCAGTGGTCGGCATACTGACCATTGCCAGTGCACACCACAATTAGACGTTTGGGATTCTGCAGTCTTGGTCCCGTTCCTCCCTCAGCGAGGCTGGGCAGAATAGGAAGGCAGACGCCAAGTTTGGTCAAGTAGTCTAAGAATTCCCGTCGGGTACTGCGGGCCACGGCGACTCCTCTTTCAGTTGCTATCCGGGACTATTCCCTGGCTTCTCAGAATGAAGTCCTTGTACATGGAACGAAGCCCCAAGGTATCTTTGGGCTGGTTGGTTTGGGTTCGTTCAATTAGACACCTATCATCGTCATTATTCTGGTTATGTTGCTCGAAGATGAATTGAAACATCATCTGAGAGATGCATCGTCTGGCTACCTTGTGATTTGCAATCCAATCTGACAGCTCCTGAATGCCTTCCAGTGCTCTTTGCTCACCTAGAACGATCTGAGGTCTAACCTTAAGATTGAGATCGATAGGCTCATACCCACCCTCCTGGCCAATATAAAGCTTTTCGAAATCACGATGCCTACCCAAGGAATCAAAACCCTCGAGTGCAAATCCGAGATGATTCATCTTGATATGGCATGCCATGCATTCCGAGTTGGCGGTTCGTTCTTCGGCTAACTCGCGCATTCCTTTCCATCCATTACGGTTGGGGAGGAAATTAACATGCCCGGCATTTGTATGTTCCTTTAAACCAGAAGATAAAGCCGGTTTTGGTCCGATCGAATCGCAAAGTAACCTTTCCCGAATCTTGCGACCACGTCTGATCGGCGAAGTAAGAACACCTGGTTGAAGCAAATTTGCGGTGCGCCCAAGGATACCTGTATTAAAATCTGCCGGTAGAAGTTGAAAATGTCGAGACAATGGCACGTTATAGATTTTTGAAAGATTGGGACGGCTTACTTTAGCCACCCTAGACGTATACAAATCGTTTATCGATCCATCGGTATCAATGATGTAGCCAACAAAATCCACGAATTCGCTGTATGCGTCGGCAAACAGAGTATCACCATCAACGCCATTCAAGAAGTAAGGAGCATACGGGTCCGGAGGCCCTTCATAAACTTCTAGCAGATTGACGAAGAACAACTCTTGTGCCTTTCGAGCTCGCGGATCTTGCATCATACCATCCACAAAGAGCTTAAAATCCAGGGGGCTTGTGAGATCAGACTTAAGAGCTTTTTCCAGCAAAGGCCTATCTGGTGGAACTTTCCAAATATTGTAGGCGAGTCGGGAAGCCACTTCAATTGAAGCCTCGGTTGAGGGTTTTTTGGAGGGGTCTATCTTGTAAATGAACTCAGCCGACTGAAGGAATGTCGAAATGAGCATCAGATAGCGATCTTCGGTAGAGTCCAAAACAGAAACGCTATCAAAATGTTCCGTTATTTCCTCGGGAGTCAAAGGGCGCCGATGAGTGGCTAACCCAAACCAAGCAATAAAATCTTTCAAACACTTTTCGTTGTCCAATTGATCAGGATACTGCTCGCAACCTACAAAAATCTTCAATCTTTCGAGATTGGATCTAAATGTAGATTCAATTTTTTCTGCAATTGTTTTGTAGAGAAATACCAGGTCTTGGTTGATAAAAACTTTTTCACCATCATACGCTTTAAGTGAAAATGATGGAAAAAGCGTCAATTCCTGAGTTAGGTTTTTCATTATTGAAGGCGGAAAAATTGTCGAAAGATCGCTTTGAAGCTCAATCGCATTGAGTGGATTCATAACCAAAGGTTTTTGGTGAGTTTTTCCTGCACAAGCCAGGGGAGATTCGTCCATGTACTGATTAAGCCATACTTCAATAGTTTTTATTTCGCACTCTCCTAGCTCAGGCCCGTTAGGAGGCATTGCTTTTCCCTTAACTGCAGTCAAAACCTGAGACCAACGACGTTCGACACTCATCTCACCCCTCGGGTCTTTGAGGGTCGTTAGGTCTCGTGCCGAATTCGGCCCATGGCAGGAACCACAGTATCCGAGTATGATAGGAGTCACATGGGTTTCAAAGACTAGCTTTTGATTTTCTATGTCAGCGCAGGGAGGATTGGGTTGCTTTTTTATAAAGTCATCAAGTGCCGCTTTTTGGCAAGCCGTTACTGTCGGATCACCTGGTGGCATTCTACCCGAATCGATTGCGGTCTTAATTTGCCGAGCCAAAGCACCTTCAGCAATAGAATCCGTGGGGGTGATAGAAAAATCTACTCCACCCTTTGAATCTGCCCCCTTGTGGCAACCGATACAGTGCTGGTCTGTCACAACTCGCACAGCATTTGCAAAATTGGGCTCCTCCTGCAAGGGTATGCAAGATTCTGGCTCAGGCTTCTGCTGCACGGCACCAAGCACATTTTCCTCACATTGGTCGATCAGTCGGCCGTTAGGAGGCATACGACCGGCCTGAATCGCCTTTAAACCCTGCGCAAGGGCCTTGGTCCATCGATCATCTTCAACATCGAAATCAAACGCGATGCCGCCGTTTGCAACTGCTCGATTATGGCAGTCGGCACATTTTGTATTGAGAATTCGACTAGCCTCTGCTTTAAGTGTCGTAGATTCGGCTGGGATTTCAGGACAAGCATCGCTTTCCTGATTGGTCTTTTTCGTAACGGGACTAGACGAACGAGGAACGACTGTAGCTTCATTGCGCGAGGGTTTGAGTCCACAGGACAACAAGGCGGCAAGAAGCGCTGGCATGCCCATAGCAAGTAAAAGTCGGCTTCCAACCATGAGAGAAATTCTTTCTTATTCCAACCTATTAAGTCAATCAACACCCTGGCGCACTGTTATTGGTTCGGTTCGTGATTCGACGAAAACGCGCCAATCTTGAACCTTTTTGGATGGCATTTATTGCCTGGGACCCACAAACATCATGGCTGTTGAATCATAAACGCACCGAATATATTGCAGAATTCCCCAAAATTATCGGATTTCCTGATTCATGGAACTTCGCTTCGCTGTGAACAACACAAAATAAGAGCTCCATTCAATCGTAGCGCAGTTGAATGACCGCCTTCAATCTCAGCAGGAAAAGGAAGCGCCTTGATAATAATAATTTTGGTTTATTTATCCAACCTCTTATGCGAACCTTGAAGTATCATCACCTTTTAAAGCGAAACAGATCATGACGGGACTGGTGTTTTGGACATTGGTAATGATCTCGACCTGGCTCGGGTTGTTTTTTGGAAATGCCAGCACCCTGCTTGGCCCGTTTCTTATGTTTATTTTGGTTCCTATCGCCGATTATTTTGAAGGAATCGAATCTGGGCGCCAAACCTCCAAGATGCGTGAAAGCCTTGACCATCCATGCACCCGCATCGGGATCTTCTTGATTTACCTTGGATTTTTGGGTTATGCGGTCGAGAATTTTACAACCGCCGACTTTGGATTCCTGGGCACAGCCGGCGCGGTGTTATCATTAAGCATTCTTAGTGGTTTTTTCGTCTTTCCCATAGCTCATGAGATCATGCACAGTCGGGGAAGTCAGGATCGGCTTATGGCCATGCTGCTTCTGACACCCATTGGCTATGCGCACTTTGTCATCGCCCATCTCGATGTTCATCATTTTTACGCAACCACCGGCCGCGATCCATCGACGGCGCGCTACCGCGAATCGGTTTACCGATTTTTGTTGCGCAGTATCCCTCTGAGCTTCCAAAGAAGTTGGCGCTCAGAAACCTATCGTGTCAGGAAGAAAGCTCAATCCACTTATAGTCTGCGCCATGGGATCGTCTTTGGTATAGTTCTGACTTCGGTTCAGTTTCTGGCTGTAGCCTTATATTATGGACCCTCTGGTCTTGGATTTCTTCTGACCCATGGCATTCTTAGTATTCTATGGATCGAGACGCTCAATTATGTCCAGCATTATGGCCTCGAACGGGAGGACAAAACTTCGACTCGACGAATGGAGCTGTTCAGCTATCGGCATGCATGGGACAGCCGAAGTCGCCTTTCAAACCAGATCCTTTTTTACCAAGGCCAACACAACGCCCATCACAGGGATCCTGAAAAGCCATATTCCACGCTGCCGCCTTCCAAAAAAGCGCTCGTTTTGCCCTATGGCTACATCACCATGATGCTCATAGCCTTGGTTCCTCCCATTTGGTTTTTCGTGATGAACCCTTTGGTGCAACGAGCCCGACGGGGCCTACCGCTAGATCTTAAACGCGATCCTGCATCAAACGATAAAAAGCCGGACGCCTCAGCATTTTAGGTTCATGCCCTAAGTCCTATGCTTTTTAGCAAGACGCCCCCAGAGATGTATTCTTAAGAATACATCCCAATGTAAAA
Organism: uncultured Oligoflexales bacterium; assembly: GCA_964582405.1. Lineage (GTDB taxonomy): Bacteria > Bdellovibrionota_B > Oligoflexia > Oligoflexales > Oligoflexaceae > CAZOSN01. The sequence continues at coordinate 15,928 of CAZOSN010000058.1, forward strand.
AAAGATTTAACACATCAGAGTCTCACGTTAGAAGCTGCGTTCGAAAGCATTTCGAGCTCGGCCGTTTCGTTGTGACGAATAAACGGTCGATCTCGGGCTTTTCTGCCCGTTCGTTTGTACGAAAAGGCGTTTAGAAATTATTCGTTTTGGAGATTTCATCACATGAAAAAAACAGCAATCGTGGTCCTAGGCCTCACGTCCGTGGTGACGCTATCTGCATGCGGCAAACGCACAGAAACCGAGTATCGCGACAACCCGACCACCAAACAAGAGCTCGACGAGGCCAACAAAGCCCTAAAAGAAGCGCAAGATGCCGCCACCAAGACCAGAGAGGATGCCAATAAATTGGCAATTTCTGCGGCTCAAAAGCAAGCGGAAGCCGACAAAATTGTTCGCCTTGCTGAGGACGCGAACAAGCAGGCAGCAAAAATGGAGCAGGATGCCGCCGCTGCTCAGGCCGTCGTTGATCAAAAAACAGCGTCCGCCAAAGAATTGGCAACAAAAGCAGCATCCGCCAAAGCGGATGCCGAAAGCAAGCAAGCCGAAGCAAATCAATTCAAGGCGTCTGGTGATGATTCCTCTTACCAAAAAGCTCAGGCGGAAGCCGACAAGGCAAAGGCCGTTGCCGAAGACCTAGCAAAACAAGCCAACGATGCCCAAAAGGAAGCCGATGAGGCCCAAAAAATTGCGGGCGAGCTAAAACTCGCGGCCGAGCAAGCTCGGGCTAAAGCCCAGGAAATGCATCTGGCAGCGATCAAGGCGACAGCAGAAGCTGAAGACCTCTATGCCAAAGCAGAAAAATCTCAGGAGTCTAAATTTGAGCAGTATTTCGCGCTAGCTCACTATTTGCAGATAAGTGGGGTCCCCTTTGAAGAAGCCAAAAAGCACCTTGATAGTAAAGTCGATGAGTTGACGGCGACACTCGGCAAAAAGAAGACCGAAGAGAATCCAAGCACGGGTCTGTTCAAGAAAGCCGAGGACCAAGAGCTAGTCGTCGAAAAATTGCAGACAGAGGTTGCTTCCAACGAAAAATCACTGGCAACCTTGATGTCAGAGGTTAGCCAAGACAAGATCAACCTAAGCGCCAAAAAGGACGAGGATCGCACCCCAGACGAAAAAGCCAGGCTGGTCAATCTAGAGAAGGTTATGGCAAAATTCGACGAGTTTACCAAAGCCAAGTCTGAGCTAAGCAAGGCTGCGAGTTCACGGGAGAGTTACGAAACCATGAAAACTCGCATAGAGCGGCGCCTGCAAGACAAGAGAAAGGATCTAGATGCGTACAAAAGCCTATTGGCCGAACTTCTTAAAATTGCTCAACCGAGTGCGGACGATCTTGATGAGATTGACTTAGTTGAGACCACGATCTTTGGCTACACTGAGAAAGTCAATCAATTGACTAAGGATCTTGAAGAAAAAGCAGTTCAATTGAAGGCTGCAAAAGAAGCAGAAACCAACGCCAAGTCTTTGTTTGCCTCCGCAGTTTCGTCATTCGAGAGTGCCATGACTGATTTAGACTCAGGCAAAGGGACGAGCGTGAAGTCTCTCGATACCCAAGCCAGGGAACTTCAAAACCGCATTTCGGAGGAGCAAGCAATGCTTGCAAAAATCAAGGCAGAATTGTCCGAGGCCCAACGAAATCTTGCAGCGTTTGAAGGCTACGTAGAGACCTACGAAGAACTCTATTCGCACTAACCATTCGAGGCTGTCAGGGCTGTATTCGGGTGCTGGGGAGGCGTGGGGCCGTCCGGTTCGGTGAGCTGTGATCCGGTCCGGGCTCCGGCAGCCGAATGCCCGGCACTCCGGATAGCCACCCTACCGCCACCCCCACTATCCTTGATGGCGAGATGGAAGCTCACCTATTTGCTTTATCCTGCGGTAAACCACCTAAATCACGCTGGGAACAGGCCCTTCCTACTTGGCCAACATTTTAGTTGACAGATTTAGGATATAAACATATATATGTTTATATTCGGTGTCCGGCATAACACCCAATCCATGGATTAACTTAACAATGTTGGAGAAGATCGTGAATTACATCAGGAAATCCAAGACTATTATCGGATCTGTGGTGCTTGCGTCAGGCTCACTTCTATTTGCGCAAGAGGGGATAAGGACAGACAACCCAGTCCACGTGGGATCATCGAAGTTTACTAGGAAAGCTCCAAGTCGTATTGCAAATAATGAAGATATTGGGATCCCAACAATTTCTCGCCCTGTATCTTGACTTGGAACTCAGGAACCCAGGAAGGCAGAAAAAAAACGTCAACACACCTAAAGATTACTACCGCTCTTCTATGAAAAACAGCGCACCAGGTCTAAATTCATTTCCCCACCAATTGAAGCCAGTTGGGTCTTGCGAACTTCATGGTGTAGGTCTCCACGCAAGCCAGCCGAGATCCACGGCAGCCTTGCAGCATAGTAGAATAGCCGGAGATCTTTTTTTGGGAAGCTCGAGTTTCTTTGCCATGCCTCCAGCTAACGCCGATCAGATCGAAATTGGCGTTATGCCGGCGAAAAAAGCTTTTTACCTCAGGGAGTTTGGCGGCGATGACGATATAGGTTTCATCGCCAAAACCTCCTTTGAGGCGTTTCCTGCCAATGAGCGAACCCCTCTACCATGCCTTGGCCTTGATGTCATCGAAGGCATTAGCCAAATCCTTTTAGCAAAACTGAACGGCGTACCTTTGGGATTTGCTATCGTAAGAACCCTGAAAGACGTTCAAGGATGGGCGTACCTTCAGTTTCTTGCGACGGGCAATAAGCATCGCGGAAAAGGCCTAGGTTCCAACTTCATGCGCGCGATCATACATCATCTCGAAACAATGGGATGCGACCACTTGGTTTTTGAGATCGAAATCCCCGGCGAAGGAGATAATCTCGCACAACGAAAAATGAGAGCGCGATTCTATGAAAGGTTAGGAGTACACCGCATCGACTACCGATTTGTTACTCCCTCCGAAGACGATCCCATGAAAAATAATCCTTTTCAATTGGTCGTCAGGACTCCTCCCTCACTGAAAAAAGTAGAAAAGAAATTAGCCTGCAACCTGGTCAAAGCGCTCCTTACGGAAGTCTATGAACTTGAGGAAAATCACTCCCTGATTGATTCAAATCTGAAGGCCATTCCGGAAGACGGACTCATTTTTTTGCCACCTCTCGGTGACACTGAATTCCCCACCTCAGAAAGCAAACCCTAAGCTCAAAAGAAGCACACAAATACTGGGTTTGCTGGCATTCCCTCTGGCTATTTCGTTTGCCCTATCAAGATTGGTGGTCTGAACCTGCTCATCAAATGGGCTCGCCGATACTTCAGCAGAGTAGGAGTTGGCCAAGGGAAGCTGCACCGCAAACCACTCCGCACCGAGAGTGAGTCCTGAGTCGAGCAACCATTGGTTTCCGACGCCAAGCCCCAAGAAAGCAGCCAACGCCCGAGTTTCAACCTGAAAATACTCACCGGTTGGTTTGACAAATTCAAGATGATTGGCAATGGTCCGAGCCCCAAGTCCACCGTTGAAATAGAAGCTCGACCATAAGAAATACCGCGCCTGAAAATAGTGCAAGCCATAGTCTGCATACGAATAGCTGGTATCATATCCTTCAGTTTTAATGTTGGTAATCTCAGATTGACCAAAAAGGGATACCCATCCAATCAAAAAATCTGACGCGGCCTTGAAATCATATTCGACTCCGAAGCCGAATTCGTTGACAACGGCTCCTCCCCGAAGGGCCAGAAAATGTCGAACTCCCAAATCCTGCTGCCTGGCTGCTTCGGTTGTCTTGTTTTTTTTCTTTTCCTTGAGCTTATCGTGTTCTTTATTGGCTTTGGCCTTTTGCCCGCTTGCTGCAAGGAGAGGAGACAGGTCTTGAGCGACTGCTGTGTAGGAAAGCCCAGCTAAAAGTGTAAAGACAAGAGCTGACTCCGGCCGAAGTACCATCCTATCTGCCCTAAAAAGGTTGTTTAAGATCAATATAGTGTATCAAATTTGATTCGCGAATACCTGACTTTGGTTTTCTCAAATAAGCTGTGGCACTCGTGGGCTGTCAGGGCTCATTTTGGCAAGCGCTGCGAGATGAGTTAGAAGCTCCACCTGATAGGAGTCAGGTAACGCACGCCATGCCGGTGCACAAAAATCCTTCAGCACAAGCTCGCAGCATTCATCGGCGTTCATCCCGTGACTTCTAAGCAGGTTGAGCATATCCTCCCGACTCCAATCGGTTACGACTCGACCCGGCACCGGTCCCAAGGGGGCCACGGATCTTTTCAAAATCTGCCCCGCTGCTCCCAGAAAATCAAAATACGCTGGATCTCCTTCCGCGCTCACTGTCAAGTTGGTAAGCTTGACAACTCCTCCGCGTATACGATTGAAGACGGGTATCCCGGGGCTACCAATATGGCAATCGACCCAATCCAAGATTGCGCCTTCAGCGAGAACAAACTCCCTGCTCACGAGGTTGGATAACCCCTTAGTCCACTCCTGATAAGAACGCAGGGCAAGCTGCGACTCTTGCCCTAGAGAAACTTGCCACCACGCTCCTCGGTTCGGTCCCCGCGCGAGTTTTGGGGTAACGCAGGCATCGATGATCTCCAGGCATGCACCTTGACCAGCGCGGATAATCACGCGATGGAACCCCGCCCCTAGCTCTGCGGGCAAGACGAGAGGTAGCGGTCTGCCAGGACGCGCATGAGGCTCGATGTTTATGACGATGCCAGCTTCGCAAAACGCCGAACTTAATGCCGCCGTTCCGTGAGTGGGGGGCTCCCCAACGAAGTCCTCTTCATCCATGGCCTGACCTAATTCCGCGATTTTCACGCCGAGCGGTGCAAACTCTGTTGCCAAGAGTTTAAAGTGATGGTTTGGTTTGGAAATCACCAGGCCGCGCTCAAGAGCTATCGCTACAAGACGGTGTTCATCATGGACCCTCAGCCAATCAAGAGCCGCAAGACGGCATGCTCTGCCCCGGACTGATTCGCCGAGCCGCTTGCTGATCTCAAGGGCTAGAGTCCGCGCATCCTTCCAAAGCTCGCTGGTTAAGCTCTGGGGTTTCTCCCAATCTGTGGGCAATGAAGGCAAGGGAGATACACTCTCGGATACTATAGACTGACTCCGAGGTTGATGGTGATGATGATTTTGACAAGCCACAGGGTCGATTGAAGATTCAAGGCCGTAAAATAACGGCAAGCAAGGTGAGGCCTCCGACCAGTTGGCCTCAGAGGTGTCGGTATTTTGGAGAACATCTACCGGCCACCCCATCATCAATTCGCCGCTGGCCGCAGGGAGCTCAAGCCGTAACGCATGTGGCGCCCAACCTTCCCGTAGTGCCAGGGCAAATCCCGTTCGCTCCCGCAATAGCCCGGCGATCGTATCTGCATGACGAGGGCCATCGACGACCACGATGGCATCCCAGGGCTTAAGAAAAAGTGCAAGGTACTCAAGCTCCCAGCGCTCCTCTGGCGCGAGGTCACCCAACGCGCGACCCATCAGAGATCGGCCAAGCCCAAACCTCTCCAATGCCTCTACCATTAAGGGGCGAAATCGATCAAAACCATCGGGATCATGGCACGCATGAACGGCACGCAGATACTCGGCCGCGCGGAGCTCGCGCAGGCCAGGAGCAGGAGGCAACAACCAGGCAACCCTCCCACATCCTGCTCGGGTAGCCACCTCGTTAATCTTCGCAGTATCGGGAACCGCTGGCGGGGTATTCGCAAACCACCCGCTGCCATCGATCAATGCGCCAGAGTTCTGGGCCAAGGTCTGCGCGGCCTGAAAGAGTTTAGTCCAAAACGCCAAACCCGAGCTATCCATGACGGTCCTTACGCAAAAAGGTCTAAGGCTTGCGCCAAGGACAACCAAGGGAAAGTCGCACACTTATGGCGGGTCGGGAAATCCTTGAGATTCGCCCAAAATTCTTCGAACGGCACGATGCGCGTCGGGGGTTCCGTTGTCTTTAGAAATTCGCCGATCAAGGCGCGCGCGTCCACGATCGCCTCACCGGTCACCGCCCCTAGCATGAGGTTTGCGCTGGTGCGACAGACTATGCAGCAGCGTCCAAGAAAACTACCTTGGAGGCCACCATCCTCTAGCTTGAGGTATAAAGTCAGATCATCCCCGCACATATGGTTATGGTTAGTAAACTCTACCTGAGCATCAGGTAGTTGACGGAAGTGCGGCCCATGGAGGGCTCGTTCAATATCATCGGGTTGGTAGAGTTTGTTCATGTTAATTCACCGGATAGACGCGCATCCAAGCCACAGCGATTACTTGCATGACCCGCAGGAGATCCTTCGTCGCTTTACTCCTCAGGACACGTCGCTGGCGCTTTTAGCGCCAGCGACTAATTAAGCGTAAGACGCCGCGCGGCGGTCCACTCGGCAACCTCACGATTCGACATGCCACCCCCTGCCCGCGTCAGACAATCATCCAGGAGTCGAAGGCTATCCAATATCTCGCGTCCAATGCAAAGGTTGTGCGTGTCACCCATCAAGTATTTATAAAACTCACCCAGTTGCAGGCGAATCGGCTCACCCCTGGCTACCGAGACTTCAGCATGCTCACAAAAGGGATGCTCGCGCTCAGTAAATTCTCCGCCCTCGGCATGGCGCAGCATCGTGAGGTCGGCGGCATATATTTTGAGCGTCTGGGCCATATAGTCCAACTCAGCCACGCCCAGAGTTCCGGTAATCCGAAGAATCCGCATCTTTTGTGGCGACAGCCAGTTGACATGCACGGTCGCACGGGCGCCACTAGGCAAACTAAGTCTGACCTCAGCTAGATCGGGAATATCATCCTGCTTTAGACAATGATGAAACCCATCGACCACCTCGATCCCCTCAAACAGCCGCACGAGCACATCAAATTCATGGACGGCGAGGTCCAAGAAAACCTGATTTCCAGACCTTACGGCTGCCGGATAACCACCACAGCGCAGGCTGGCCGCATGAACCGGCATGCCGATGATATGATTTTTCAAAACCCATTGCAGCGCATCAACGGCTGGATTGCACCGTTCTATATGCCCTACGGCAAGTTTCAGATCTCGGCTGGCCGCAAGCTCGACAAGCTCATTGGCTTCGACCAAAGTTGGGGCAGCTGGTTTCTCGACCAAAACATGCTTGCCATGCTCCAAAAGAGTCTTGACGACCGCAGCATGGGTCTCGGTGGGTGAAGCCACCACAGCCGCGTCGAACTCGTGAGTCATGAGCTCATGAAGATTGCGAGCCAGGGCAGGCATCACATCGGTGGTGAGCTCGGGCGGACCTTTAACCTCGCCTGGTTCCATGATGGCCACCAACCGAAAGCGCGGGTCGAGCACGAGCGCCCGGCAATGATGGCGCCCCATATTCCCTAAACCCACCAGGGCAACACGAATTGGCTGCACATTCACCTCACGCTCGCAAAACTTTGATCAAAGACTGAGCGGCATACTCGCATTCCTCGGGCGTGATCCCCGCAAATAGCGGTAAATTGAAGACCCGCTTGCTGAACTCTTCGCTCACATGCAAATCCGAGGCCCTAAGCGCCTTGCGAGCCGGGACCTGCTCCGCAAGAGTTTGCGGATAGGTCCGCGCCGCCGAAACGCCCAGGTGTGTCAGCCCCTTGATCACCTCATCACCCGACTTATGCGGTGCCGTCATGACATTCAAGTAGCCATTGCTTATCACACCTTTAGGAGCCTGGTACACGCGGCATAGCTCAGGGTAATCCGCAAAAAAGTCCTGGTAAAAGCGTTCCGCCTGCCTACGGCTTGCCAAAAGATCGGGGAGCTGCTCGAGCATGCGGATCAAATACATCGCCTGCATCGCGCCTAATCGGGCGTTAAAGCCAACATAGTCGTAGGTATAATGACCGGCACGGCCATGATTGATCAAAGAGCGGATTTTCTCAGCCAGCTTGATGTCCTTGCAGGCAATCCCTCCCGCATCGCCAGAGGCACCGACAACCTTGGCAGGATAAAAACTCATGGTGCCAATCAAAGCGTCGGAGAGAACCGGCTCCCCCTGAAACTCAACGCCAAAACACTGCGCGCCATCCTCGATAAGAACAATATCGCGCTGATCAGCAAAGCGTCTGATCGTGTCGAGTGCGGCCGAGGTGTATCCAAAAAGATGAACAAAAATAGCAGCATCAAACCTAAACCGCTCATGGGCCTCGACGAATTTTTCATAGCTCATCTGAAGATCTGCCGGATCCATATCGATCAAGATCGGCTCCGCGCCGCAGACAACGGCTGCCTCGTAGGGTGCCCAAAACGTCATATTCGGCATCGCGACCCGCATATTGGGTCCAATGCCCAAGGCCTTCAGCGCCACGACCAAGGCATCGGTGCCATTGCTGCAGGCTGTAAAATTAGCTACTCCCAGGGCGGCTTCCATATTTTTTTCCATGGCGCCTACTGACGGGCCACCGACAAATTCGCAGCGATCGAGCGCCCCTTGCCAGTCCGCAAGCACCGATGCTTTTACCTTGCCCACGATCCGGCCTAAATCGATAAAGGGAACTTGCATGAAATGACCTCATAGCGCGCGATCAGATAGCCAAATAAGCCGCCACTTTATCGCAAACCGCCTCAAATGCAACCTAATCCTTATTGACTAGTCAAAAAATAGAACCCAGAATAGGCCCTTCCAAAACGGCCATTTCCCAGAAAATTGATGGCCATTT
>CAZOSN010000059.1:0-24153 GCA_964582405.1 uncultured Oligoflexales bacterium
GTGGCCCGCGTTAAAATCGGCTGATTGAGCGCATTCATTCCCTCTGGCCCGATCAAGCCTGCTGATAGAGTCTTCAATGCCTGAAAAGCCTCTTCAGAATCGGCAATCTCAAAATGTAGGGTCTGCGGAACCAACGGATTTTTTGCGATACTCCTTTTCGTCTGAAATCAGGGGGGCAGATCACGTGAAATCCGGCACAAGCGCTCCTTGATTCAGGCTCAGAATTCCCTGCCTCGCGAAGTTTTCTGCAAAGATCCGGGTGTGAGGTCCTTGCGGATGGAGCATTTGGGCGGCTTGGAGGATTGCCTTGGCTACGTCACGCATTTTAACGTCAGGGCCAAGACCGAAGAAACTTTCTAAAATTACCTGGTCCACCGAAGATTGGGTTTCTCCCTGATCAAGAAGAGCAAGGAGGCTTTGGAACAAGGGTGTAGACCATAGTTCGTCGGATTTTCCATTCTCAATCGATTGGTGAGCCCTGTAAGTTTTATTGTGATCGTATTTAAGGTTGACGCGGTCCAAACGGCGGCCGCTCCAGCAGTCACCTCCATCCCATTGAAACACCGTTGCAGGATTGTATTCACGGCCAGATTCTATTTGGAGACTTGCTGACGCCGCCCAATAGTCACCAAATCCTTCGCCAATGGCGCCCGAATCTCCACCTCCCCAGTCCGGTACAATAGATGCGTTGAGAGCATGGCCATATTCGTGAAGAATGACATCGGCATCCTCATTATCGTCAACGCAACCGTGACCAAACGAAAGTTGGTTACCAAAGGGGGAATAGTAGGAGTTATCGTCGCCATTGGCGCCGTTGGCATCGGCTTTGATCGAACCGAATTGAATGCCTCGTTGGTTCGTAAAGCCCAGAGATTGAATGTACCTTTGGCTTCGATCAATGTGGTAGTAAGTCATCACGTCGTTTAATTGTTGGTTGCCTCGTTTGCCCTGCCAATCGCCATTAGCTGTTGAGGTGGGTGGTGAATCAGGGAAGTCGAAGTCAACTATATTGACCCAAGGCCCGGATAGGTAATACACCGGACCGGACTGAGTAATATCCAACAACTTAACTTGCTTATAGGCATCCTCAAAAGCTTCCGGTGGGCTGTTGTCGCGAAGCTGGTCATTTTGCAAGGCGGTCTTAGGATCGGGATCGAAAATGAGTCCCAAACCTTGAGTAATAACACCGTGACGTATAAATTTTTCCTGAGCGGCATTTTTTAGGCGATAATTCTTAAAAGCTTGATGGCGAGCAGTGATTCCTTTGTGGGAAGACGAAAGGGGCGTTCTAGGTACCATAGTTGACACTTGATCTTTCAAAAAAATTCGGTTGTCAACCGCTTGCCAAATTCTTCCTGATTGGGCATCCACTAGCAATTCCCAGAAGCCGTAGGGCTTCGACAACGCGAGTTGAACTCGCCAAACATACCGAAACGACTTCGAAGCGCCTACGGGAGCAATCACAAGTTGAGCTCCGGGTTCGGCGATCAATTGCCCCGTTGGAGCTAGATGTTGCCAAGCTTTGTCGTAGGCATTTTCAGCTTTCAATTTTATTGAGTCCTCAGGCAAGTTGACTCCGGCGACTAAACTATCAAAGGTGCGGTAAATGGTCTTGCCATCATGCATGATAGAAACCTTGTAAGTCGCATGGTCGATCGGGGTAGCTTGAGGACCGTGAATTTGCTGAAAAACATAGTGAAAGCCCAAAAGGCTCTCTTGGACTTTCGGTGCTTGAACATGGGCGTCCAAAGCTTTGAGTTTGGACTCTATGTAGTCATAAGCGAGTGCCTGGCCGCTAAGAGCCGCGGAGGTATGACGTTCAAAGTCAATCTGAGGTCTGGTCCTGCCGAAGGCGATTCCACTAAGAGCTGCGCAAACCGATATCGAAGCAATAGTTTTGATCTGCATTATTTTTTCCTTTGAGGGGATTGCCTAGGAGTTTAATTTTTACAGATTTGAATTGAATTTTCTACCCGGATTTAAGAGCCCAAAATCGTCCCTGACAGCCCACTAGGTCGCCCTATACAATGGCTATCCTTTAGCGAAGGAAAGGACAGCGATTCCCGGTCGAGAGTAGGAACAAATTTTTAGCTTTAATTGGCGTTCGTCACTTAACGGGAGGAACGCCGGGTTTGGGTAATGCTGATTTAGAACTATTAGCGAAGGAACTAGCACCGAGACTACGAAAATCTATCAAGCAAGAGCATGCTGCCTGAGCGAGTATGTATACACAAAACCAATCTTTACTTTAAAAGCGAAATAACTTCGTAACGGACACTTCTCCTGGCTAGCAAGCTCAAGTCAGATACAAACTGTGCTTTTGTTCCTCCATTTAAGAAATATTCAATCAAGATTTTGGTTTCCAATTTTAACATTATAACTTCAGGTAGTTACCGTACGGACTATCAATTTGGACAAAGTTTGTCCCGAAAGCATCCGATAATCCTTCGAACCAAATTTGAAGGAATTCATGACCTCGCAACGGCGTAAGCAACCTACTCGAATCGACACAAAGTCCAGCAAACCCGCGTGGATGTTTGAACTATTCCTCCGCCTGTATGCGAAGCTTCCTCTATGAAATCGCTAATACCGTTCGGCAATTGTCGTCGCTCTACACCGCTCAGTGCGAAGAATGTAAAAGAGGTTTCTCGTGATAGTTCATCTTAGCAAGTACGCAAAACCAAGATTATGTAGAGATGATCAAGGTAGATTCAATGAAGCATCTTGTGAGCCGGCATCTTTTTTGGCGCTACTATCTCTGCACCTAGGGCTTGCCTGGCCTGAAGGTGACATTGTCGCTGACATAAATGCGTTGATTGATGCTCATATTAATCCGGAAGACTTCTACTACAAGTCATATACCATTGATCCAATTGGTGTATCGCAACGGCTCGTAGAACTAATGACCGAGATTCTATTGGGGGCCGGTGCCGACTTTCAATGGTCGTCTATCCAGAATCAACCTCGACTCAAGCAACTTTCGGGAATAGCGAGCGAAGTCGAAAGCCATCCGATCTATTTGCTGCCTCTAAAGTTGCGCAGCTTGATCAAAACTCTGAAGGAACCGGCGACAAAGACACAGATAGCTTCTCTGATTCTGTCTGAGCCCAGGCCGGCCTGGCCACGACTATGGCGCGACCTGTTTTCTGCTCTGGAAACAAAGGGCACGCAAATCATCGCGAGGGAAAGACCCGGCATATTCGATGGCAATACCAATCTCAATCGGGTAGCTCAAAGGATCCTGGATTTATCTGAGACAACCTGCCCCATGGATGACCAATCCATCCTTCGAGTCAATGGAGCATCGGTTAGCGAAGCTGCTGATGCGACGGCAGCCTTGATTCAATCCGAATTTCATGACAATAGAACTCTGACCATCGTCCGCAGCAGCGAATCAAAGGCGCTTGATGATGCGCTACGTCGCCAGAATTTTCCTATTTTGGGTATCAATCAATCCGATCGAGGTTCAGGCCCTGCGGAAATCCTGCCGCTCGTGCTTGATCTCATGACCACCCCTCCCAATCCAGCCACTTTTCTCGCCTTTCTAAAGGTCGAGCCTAATCCTCTGCCTGTCGGGCTTCGCCGTTCCATCATTCGCGAACTCAATGAAAATGCCGCAGTCGATTCAAAAAAGTCTTGCGCTCTTGTTGATCATTATACCGCCAAGATAGATGACCCCAATATTTCAGAGCGAGCTGCCCTTTGGAAGGAATGGCTCTGCATGGATGCCATGCCATTTTCCGATGGCATCACAAGTCATGGGATCGAGCCGATACTGGCGCGCTTGGAAGCCTGGGCATCTACCTTTGTTTTGATGCCGGACATGGAAGTGTCCACAGCAATAGGGCTTAGAACCCTCAATGCCAATATTCACTCCCTCCGCAATGCGATGACGACAGTTGCAAAAAGGCCAATGACACGTATAAGATTTCAGAATCTAATGGCGCAAGTCCTGTCTGCACCGCGCATTAGCAGTACGCGCGAGCAGTCGTCTGTTCTGGTCGTTGATCATATAGCAGAAGTTACCGCACAGTCGGATACTGTCATTTGGTGGATGGCACATGACAGTATAGTCCCAAACCATAATTCAAGCACATGGACTAAGCCGGAACGTGATGAGTTGGCCCGAGTCGGTATCGAATTACAAAGTCCCAATATTGCTATCGACGAATCATACAGTGCCGCCACACACCTATTGGCAATGGCGAGGCAGCGCTTTGTCGTCGTCACGGTAGATCGCATCGGCGATGATCCTGTTGCTGTTCATCCGATTTGGTACGAAATAATGGAGTCCTTTTCTGATGAAAGTAAGCCCAAAACTCTGAATGTACAAGCTGTATGGGAGTGGCTTTCTTCTCTTGGCCAAAAAGATCTGGCCCATGTGGATGGGGCCCCGCATACTCCCTTCCATACAAGTTGGGAGATTCCAAATGCACCGTACGCAAACCGCGAAAGAGAATCCCCTTCATCGCTTGAAAAAATGCTGGGATGTTCTCTAGCTTGGACTCTCCAGTATCGCGCCGGGCTCTATGATAGCACCTTTTACCAGCTCGCCGACGGATTTCTTCTCCTGGGTATTTTAGCCCATGCCTGCTTCGAGGAGTTTTTTAAATCCGAAGCCTGGATTCTTCCCCAGGAGGAAGCACAGGCGCATGCAACGAAGATTTTCGAGCATTGCCTTAGGACCCGCGCCGGCATCCTATTGACGCCTGGCCGCGATCGCGAACGGCTTGACGCCGAGTCAAAGACGGTTACAGGGATGCTCGACCTAGCGCAAATCATGATCGACGGTGGCTGGGAATTTGTCGCTGCTGAAGAAACTGTCGAGGCCCAAGACCTTGCCCAACCTATACGGGGTCGACTCGATCTCCTGTTTCGACGAACCAAATCTCCCGATGAAAAGCTAATAGTCGATGTAAAATACGTCGGAAAGGGCCGTAGGCAGCAAGAGTTGCTGCATGGCAACGCTATTCAACTTGCCACCTACAGTCGCATTTTGCGCCATGGCGAATCATGGCCAAAGACTGCCTACTATATCGTGATCAGCAGAGATTTCCTCACCGTTCACGGGGATATCGCGCCTAATCTTTACAAGATCAACGGCGAGATTGAAGCCGATGTCTGGAGTAGGATCGAAGCCGCGATCACGGCGACGACCGAGCGGCTTGCCGTGGGGGTCGTCGATGTCGGTCTCGATGAGGCGAGTCCAAAGGCTCTGGCCGAGGCCGGTAAGGTCGCACCCGCCCCTTGTAGCTACTGTGGCTTTCGTCTGTTTTGCCGAACGGATAGGAGAAGCGCATGAAGAATGTAACACTTATCGGCGCTGGCGCCGGCTCAGGCAAAACCTTTCGGTTGGCTGACGAGGTTTTCGATGCCGTCTCGTCAGGTCGCGTCCGGCCCGAAGGGATTATATTGACCACGTTCACCAAGAAGGCTGCTGCTGAGCTGCGCTCGCGAGTTAGTGCACGCCTCATCGCACGAGGTCAAAAGGAGAGTGCCCGCAAAATGGCAGCTGCCATGATAGGTACGGTGCATTCTATCTGCGGCCAATTGCTTCGGGACTTTAGCTTCGATCTCGGATTGGCGATGAAGCAGACCATTCTTGATGAGGATGCTGCTCACGGCCTGTTTAATAGTGCTATTGCAGGAGGAATCTCAAACGGCGAACAGGCCGCCCTTCACCGTATTGGCGAGATGCTTGAGCTTGATGATTGGCGCGATACGATCAGAGCACTTGCCGACCTTGTCCGAGTCAATGGCATCCTTTTGGAGTCGTTGCCCCATTGGGCAGAGGTATCGGTACGATCATTGCTCGATGGGTTTCCGGAAAATCCAAATGGTCGGGAAGCCCTTCGGCTTGAAGTTGAATGTGCCCTGCGCGATCTCACGGAGCTAGTCCAATCCGGTGCTGACACGACGAAAAAGACCAAGGACGCAATCTATGCTCTAAAGACAGCTTCGCGCGAACTGGCGAAAACAAAGGGTATCTTCTGGAAGGATATTCAGAAACTCGCCCGTCTTGATCCATCGAAAAAAGCATTGGACCTCGTGACGTCAGTTAAGTCGATGGCTGACCGAAACTACACCTGGCCTGAAATGCGGGCAGAGATGCGCAATGTGGTTGAGGCCATTTTTGCAGCTGTCGGCAACACGCTGGTGGTCTATAGTCGGATGAAACATGAACTTGGCGCGATCGACTATACCGATATGGAGCGAATGCTTCTTGAGGCCCTTGAACACGAGACAGTACGCGAGACTCTCAAAGAGCGGATCGATCTTCTTATGGTTGACGAATTCCAAGATACAAGCCCCATTCAGATGGCGATCTTCCTCAAACTAAATTCGCTTGCCAAATCTGTGATCTGGGTAGGCGATCCCAAACAAGCCATTTATGGCTTTCGAGGTGCGGATCCCGAACTTATGAACGCAGCTCTGACTCGAATTGGCGAGGAGGGCGCCCTCGACCGCCTTGAATATTCGTGGCGTTCGCGGCCGGAGCTAACCGAGTTTGTCAATGGGGTATTTGGTGATGTTTTTGTTGCCCAAGAAATGAATCGAGCCGACGTTGTCTTGAAACCTAAGCGGAAACTGGAGCTCACCTCCCCGGCAACCGAATCCTGGGTATTGACCAAGATCACCTCTCAAGGAGAAAGACCTAAGCAAGACGTAGGCACTGACTATGCTCAACTTGCTAGCGAAGTCATGCGTACGCTTCAAGACAAGTCTCGCTTTATAGTCGATAGAGAAACCAATAATGTCCGCCCTATCGAACCCGGTGATATTGCGATCCTGGTGAGGTCCAATGATACCACCGCTCAACTCGCAGCGACGTTTCGGGCGTTTGGGATTCCGGTTGAGGTGTCGGTCCCTGGACTCCTCAGGGAGCCTGAAATCATTTGGGTCAGGGCCGCTATCGATATACTGCTTCATCCAGATAGCGCTTTGGCTGCCGGCAAACTCTCTTGGCTCGTCGATGTTGCAACAAAGGACGGAATAGCACCGGCCGATTGGTTGACGCAAAGAATAACTGAATACCAAGACAAGCAAGATCCTCGGCAGTTGCCCTGGGAAAATCATCCAATTCTAAGAAAAATTCGCGCCGCTGCGAAAAACGCACATGCACTTTCTCCCGAGACATTGATCTCGACAGCGATAGAATTAAGCGACGCCAACGAATTCGCCAAGCGTTCTGAAATACCACGCCTAGCCTTTTCGAATCTCGATCGACTGATCCATTTAGCCCGACACTTCACCCAGGCGGAGGCAGCCTTTGGACGCCCCGTGACGACTACTGGCTTCATGGCATGGATTGACGACTTAGCCGATGCTGGCGAGGACTGCATCCGACCCATTGCCGCCAACGCCGTGCAAATCTGCACCTATCATGGCGCAAAGGGACTAGAATGGCCCATGGTGATACTATATCAGCTTCACAAGGAGTATGAAGCCGCGCCTTTTGATGTCCGCGTGACTACACCTGGGGCGATAGATCTGGATGATCCTCTCAAAGACCGAGGTGTCGTCTATTGGCCCTATATGTATGGTCGATTAGGCAAGAGCAATGGTGCTGATTTCTCGTTCCTTAGAATGGTTAAAGAGAAATCTGAATACGGAACCATGGCTCGCAAGCGTCAGGAAGAAGAGATTCGGCTGCTCTATGTGGCAATGACCCGTGCCCGCGACTACCTGGTATTCGCAGCAAGACCCCAAGCCTTGCAGGCCTTGGGAGTCCTAGGTGCAGAATCCGAGCAAACAGCTTTCAAGGTACCCCAGGATGTGAATTCATGTCCCGAAGGTTGGGTCATTCGTGTTCCAGAGATTGAGGCAAGCCCTCTCGATCTGGACCAAGGTCACGAACGACGATGGATCACTTACAAAGAGAAAACCGCGCGAGCCGTTGGAAAATTAATCCCCTCCGAAGCCCGCGGTCCATTAGATCAATTTGTCGTAGGAGAAACCCAAACCTACAGCCACCGATTTGCAACAAGCAACAAGACCGATTTCAGACGCCTGGGTGTCGCTATCCACGCTTATCTCGCGGTCGATTGCAGTTCTATGACCGTTCAGCAAAAGCGCGCCATAGCTGATGGCTTACTGAGGGCCCATGCATCAGAAAACGATGCCTCGCCCGATGATATCATCAGTACAGCCGATGACTTTTATGCGTGGATCAACCATAAATGGCCAAGATCTCGGGTTCGGCGCGAAGTTCCGTTACATACTTTCGTAGACGGGATCACGGTCGAAGGCACGGCAGATCTCTTGGTGGAGACCGAAGACGGCATCGTAATCATTGACCACAAGTCGTTTCCAGGATCAGAAACTCAGGCCAGGGAACGAGCTCTGATTTACGCCCCCCAACTTGCCATGTATAAGCGGATGGTGGAGTTCACTACCAAGATACCTGTCATTGAAACAGGGATTCACTTGCCTATTTCAGGGCTCTATTTTGCTATCAAATAGCAGAGGTCGGTGCTCCGGTATCATGTTGACCAACATCATGAGAACTAATTCCCCTTACAAACCTCTTTTGGAGCAGGCAGCATGAATCCGCCTTGAGGGTGCGTATTCCGATGAATCCGGCCCAAGTGTGTTCGTTCGAAGGTTGGGGCGGATCTGTCAATATCACAAAAAGCCTCCAATAAGTGATCTAACATATCCGGGCCAGAGAGAACCCACATTATCCAGGATCCGAGACCACGCGATCGGTGTCAGCCATCCGCTTGTGCTTTGACTTCCCATGAAGACAGCAGTTAATCCGCAGCACAACATTCGCATCATTTTCGGTATCCTATTTCCATAACCTTGTTTTAGTATCACTTGGCTAAAGTTTGAGCCTATAAACAGTATAGACCATACTAGAGATCGATTAAAAATGCCAAAAACGCTAATTATTATTTGCGTAGCTGCTGTGGGATTGGGTTTGTTAATCTCGGTCCCTATCATAGGAGCCCGATCAAAGCCAGATCCGAAAAATCGAGCCAAATCTGGTTTAATCCATAATCAAGTAGGTACCGCAAAGTATAAAATCCCAACCAAAACACCGACGATAGTACCTGATGAAAGATATTCTGATTCTCAGTTAAACTGGCGCAAATCCTATTCCAAAAAAAAACTGAACTTTTTAGATTTATTGCATCAGTCATTCCCTAGTAAGACCACGAACCTGGATCAGGTTCTAGTTGCTCTTGATAAGTTGCCCGATAACGCAACAAAATGGTTGGTGACTTGCTTGATGACAAGAGATGACACTCAGCGTCAACATCTACTTGAGCAGTTAATGGATCTCTATCCAAAAACCGAAGAAGCTCAAATAGCGATGGCTATGTTTTATCGTGATAAGCTGACTTTAGATCGACTCGATGAGCTAATTTCAGATTGGCCGGAATCGGAAATCTACAGGCGCATTTTTTTTGAAAAGCTAATCGAAGCGGGCGAATACTCTCAAGCCTATGAGCAAATTGCTGGCCTACGCGACTCAAATGAGAATTCATGGCAGGAAAGAATCGTTTCGTTGATTGACGAAGCTTATAAGAGTTTGAACAGCGACCACGATGAGATAGACCTAGTCACAGGCGCAGTCATTGGTGAAATTGGCAATCAAAGCACCTGGAATCGGGGAGTCGTTCAAGAGTTTGTCATGTCGGACTTTCTATCAAGCGGATCAAGAAATTCTGAAATGGTTCAAAACCAATTTGAAGTTCAGGAACGCACCAAGATTCTACGTGAGTTTATCAGCGCGAACACTCCCCATACTATTATTGACCTCATATTGATCGACATGGCCGAAGAACAAATTGAAAAAATCTCGGACCACCGCAACCCGTTGCGCAAGGATCTGACATACCGTAGGTTTTCACATGATTGCTTGAACGCACTAAAATCGAAAATTGCAGCAAAACCTGAAATTGAGATGATCTCGCAAGTTCCATCAACTGATCACCAAGATTGGTTCAGGCGTGTGGTTCGTCTGGCATCGGTTGAGGATAAGTGTGTTTAATAGTCCGTCTTGCAATTTAATGTTGCCGAGAATGGCTTGCCACCGTTGCGAGCGTCCTCTGCGGACTGTTTCTCTTTCCGCTCGTTGCCGTGATTGTCTATTTCAGCATCAATGTCTAGACCCTCTTTGATCGTTACCGGGTCACACGGCTTTTTGATCGCGACCTCGCGAGGCACTTGGGATGGGTCTATTATTTTTGCATCCTCGGCATTAAAGCCTATGGGGTGCTCCCGATGGTATGGCTTAAAATCTGAAGTGTGGTCATTGCCAGACGTGTGGGCACACCCCTCAATAACCAGTGCCACTACCAATAAAGCTTGCATTATATTGAACATGTCTTACCCTACAGTTTTTCTTATATCAGCGATTGCGAGCGATCGCAGTCCCAATTGGCGGAAGCTGTGCTTCTTGAAACGGCTCTACCGCAATCAATGATGCAAAGGCAATCGCAAAAACAAAGTGACCGATAGTCTTCTCGTGGTAAATCACTGAAATAACTAAGTCGTTGAAATAAAAAAACCCAGCTACAAGAGCTGGGTCTTAATCTTTAAGAGTGGCGGGAGAGACGGGACTTGAACCCGCTACGGGTGTTTTTGTATGTGGCTGGAATTATTAACAAGCCACTGATTTAGTTAGGGAAACCATGGGTCATTGTTGAGCATCAGGAGGCATCGGATAGCATCGTTTTTCATCGTGTCTCCACCATTTCTCCACCACCTTTAAATAAATATTGCAGAATTCTGTAATGTTACTAAAAGCTTGTGTTGGCTACTTGAACTAAACTAACTTTTAGAAGTACCTTTCTCAGCAAACATGATGAAGCAGGAATCGCAATGGGTTTTCCCAGCAAAAAAGAAATTGTTCGAGCCAAAAAGAAAATAGAATCGGTGGAGCCGGTTGAGCTGCTCCCCAGCGATGCCTCTAAGATCGATAAACTCAAATTTAAACTGTGCAAGCAATTCGTCGTCTATCTTCGCACCAACGAAATGAGTCAGGTCGCGCTTGCCAAAAAACTTGGGCTAGAACCAGCACGGCTTAATGAGATTGTGAAGTATCGGGTTGAGCTTTTTACCTTGGATCGGCTGCTTGGGTATGTTGAGAAGCTGAATCCTGATATTAAAATTACGGTGGCATGATCGTTCTGGCCCGTTACCATCCGATCAGCATTATACTAAGTGAAACTTTATGACCAAAATCTCGAAAGAAGAAATGGAAAAAATTGCCAGGGAGGCGCTGAATGACGGCGACCAGGAGAAGTGGGAGAATGGGGAGCTAGGCAACTCCGCTGAACATGCAAAGCCGATCATGCCACCAGCAATGAAAAAGGCAAAACCAGACTCAATCGTTCACTCAGCCAAAGAGGATAAATGTCGCTAGCCAAGGAAATTAAGGAAAGGTTTCAGCTTGCTCCTTTTGGACTTCACATGACCCATGTCGATAACCTCGAAATGATCTTTTCTGAGGGAAAAATCTGGTCATACAATAGAATGAGCGGTCGAACTTATAAAAATATCGCCAACGAGGACGTACAGGAAGGTCGAGCAGCTAAGGTGATCACTGCCACTGGCCTCCCTTTGCACGATTATGTGCCGCTTTATTTTGGTTTCAAAACGCCGATGGCAGCTTGCAATCAACATATAAATTCCGAGTTCGCCTATCTCACTTTCAGTTTAGATTTGCTCGGCACCACTACCGGTATTGTCATCTCGGATGGCAACGCTCGTTCCAACAGGACACATTTTAAGAGATTCAATAACATTGACGATCTAGCCTTCCTTGACGTTAAGGCAATCCAAGGGGTCAAGTATCGCGGCGATGAGGAGCTTAAGCGGAAAAAGCAGTCAGAAATACTGGTTCCCAATGAATTGCCACTTACTTATCTTGGCTGGATTATTGTATTTTGTACGGAGACTCAGAACAAAGTAATGACCACAAGAGACAAATTTGGTATCCAAAATCAGGTAATGGTCAACAAAGGCTGGTTTTTTAATGGGTCGCAATTATGATCACCTACATAAAAGGCAATTTGTTCGATTCCCCTGCCCAGGTCATTACTAATACGGTGAACTGTGTAGGCGTTATGGGTAAAGGTATCGCCAAAGAGTTTAAACGACGTTTCCCAGTCATGTTCGATGATTACAAGCAGAAATGCGCACAAAATCTGGTACATGCCGGCGAACCGTACCTTTGGGAAGATGAAGCAGTGCAGATTCTGAATTTTCCGACCAAACAACATTGGCGAGCCGACTCACGACTTGAATTTATTGAAAATGGCTTGAAAGTTCTAGCTAAACGCTATCAAGAATGGGGTATTTACACTTTAGCGCTGCCGCCGTTGGGATGTGGCAATGGAGGATTAAATTGGTCTGATGTCAAGTTATTGATGGAAAAGTACCTAGCACCTATTGAAGATCTAGAGGTATTTGCTTTTTTGCCATCTGTGGCTGTCGAAAAATCTAATCGGAACGAATCAGCCCTTGGGAAGGATGCCTGTGTCATATCGACGAGAACAAAAATAGCGCGTTCACCACAATTTCCAATTGATAAGTATCGAAATCGGAACCCAGAGGACGCTTACAACGGGTAGTGTCAAGTTTTCCGTGTCCAATATCTTAATGCACGGTCAACGATTCAGCGCCTAAATCACTCAGACTTGGCGGTAGTGGCTACATAAGCAGGGCTGTTATGGTTCAACAAAGCATAACCGCGAACGTTTCATAAATTTTGACAGATCAGGTCCTTTAGCAGGGATTTTGCGGGTTGCCATTGACTCCAGTCCCGATGACGAGATCATTTTCGTGACTTCGACGGGAAAGAGGATTGGCGCACGAAATCTTTCTAACCAGCGATTCAAATACCTGATCAGGAAAGCCAACGTACCTGAGATTTCGTTTCACGATTTACGGCACACGTTCGCGAGTTGGTACATGATCGAGCACGGAGATATTTGGAGTCTTATGGGGATTTTGGGGCATAGCAGCATTAAGACAACGATGCGATATGCACATCTGTCTAGCAAGCACCAAAAGGTGCTAACGATGTCCTGGGTGCGAGAGTCAGACGGATCAAACGGACAAGAAACCAATGTCCACCAAATCTCCACCATTCAGCGTGACATCTCGAATGCAAAAAACCCCAAGTCCTTGTGAGACTTGAGGTTCCGAATCTTTAAGAGTGGCGGGGGATATGAGATCCCCGTTTTTTCTGTAATTTCAAGCCATTAAAATCGCGTTCAAGAAAATTCAAGATTGCTGCGCATGAAGCATGAGAACCTGCCCGGTCGTCGCCGCGGAGTCATGCATCTTCAGAACCGCTGCGCAATTTCTGATGTCGATGCCCGCTTCGCGGATATAGCGCATCATGGTGTCCATATTCCGCCACCCTCCCATGGCCATGACCTTTACCGGTTCAACGCCTCTGCTCAGCAGCAGCGTCGCCCAGGTGGCTCTCAGATCATGAAACCTAACCGGCGGCAGTCCGATTGCCGTCAGAAAGTTTCTTAGCTCGCGGGCCTGCTCGCCTTTGTCCCACCGACCAATACGGGGTAGAACAAAAGAACTGTGGCCCGACTGCAATTTGAGAGCTTTGAGGAAAGTTGAAAGCTCAGGAGCCATATCAACAATGCGGTCGTCACCACTCTTAGTACTCTTGAAGCCGTCTTTGTTGTTCCAGCTTCGATCAACTTTGATGTGATTGACCTCAAAATCAACTTTGTCCCAGGTCAGGGAGTAAAGCTCACCGCTCCGCATTCCGGTAAATAGAGCCACCAACACATGAGGGTACCATTCCCAGCTATGAGCCTTGGCTTTGGCTAAAAGGGTTTTCACCTGCTCGTAGGTCAAAACCGATTTAAGTTTCTTGCCGATCTTGAATTTTAACTGCGGAGCGGGATTCCTGGTCACAAAATCGTTTTCGACTGCGTGCTCAAAGGCGAGCCGGATAAACTTCAAAATTGCCTTCCTGTGGCTTTCAGAAGAGTCGGCATAGGTGACTACAACCAAGTTCCGAATTTCATCGGTCGTGATCGAATCAACGAGTCTGCCATTCCATCTCTTTGTTGCTGCCCGTAAGTTTTTGTCGGCATTGTAGATGGTCTTTTTTGCCAGCCCCTTTGCTTCACAAGCTTTCAGGTAGGAATCAATCAAACATTCCCAGGTTGGAATCACCTTGCGCCGAATCCGATCCTCGACATAGAGCACAATATCCTTGTAAGCCCGCTCGGCCGCTGCCTTAGTAGGGTAACCTTTCCAAGAGGTATTCTCGTACTTGCCTGTGACGGGATTACGCTTGCCATATGTGATTTTCCAGCTTTTTGACTTGTCTTCAAATTTCACATTCATTGGAAGCCTCCTTTTTTGCCCTGAAGAAGGAGGTTCCGTAAATCAATTTTATAGTACCGCACTCGGCGGCCAAGCTTGTAGGCACTGACCGCGCCGCGCCAGACCATGTTGCGCAAGGCTCCTGAAGAGATTCGCAAGTAGTCGCAGGCTTCGGTGTGAGTCAGCCATTCGTCTAAATTGTCAAAGAGCCGGTGGTTTGTTGTGACCTCTTGATCACAGCTAATATTCGACTCTCGACTATCACGGAACTTTGATTTGCTCAAACCGCGTTTTGCTGACGCCGATGCGGACATAGCACTGCTTGTCGCCGATTTTAGTTTATGCACATCAATTCCTTCCCATATCTAATGGCGTTTTGATATTTTCCTGAGCGGTTTTTGCGATAATGTCCGTTATTTTGGCATTACCAAATGCCTTCTTTGTTTCATGGACAGTCCGCAGCTCCTCGCTACTCAAAGATGCTTCGACTAGTAAGCGCGTTTCCTGATTGGTGTACATTACATGATCATGGTCAGGAAATTTGGCTCTGACGTCCTCACTTGAAACGCCGTCAGCTACAAGGAAAATCCGCTCGCCCAGCACTTTTGAGTTGATTAGCATCATCATACCTTTAGGCCAGGAGCGACGCCCTGACTCCCAGGTTTCAATCAATTCGACATAATTCATAGCTGCCTCCCATTGTTAAGAGGCAAGTCAAGTGAAGGCACTCGATCTGAAGGTCGAAGACTGTCAATGATTTGATCATTTGGAATCATGTCGGAACTACATGCATTGATCGTTTTGGTCGTCACGCGTAAGTCTTTGGCTCGCCAAATTTCGCTAGGTCTTCCCCCCGTGACCTTATGCTCCAGCCATATCAAACTCTGATTCTGGAGAAGCTCCAACGCCCGCTCGATTTCACTAGAGGATTGGTTGTTGCTGAAATGATTTCGAATGTCTGTGCGTGAGACTCCGACTGCTTCGCCTCTGACCAGTGTTAGTATTTTGTCAGCGGTTGCGTCGCCTAGCTTGTCGCCAAAGACATGAAGACAGGATTGCTCTGCATAATACCATATGGCCATAGCAGCTTTAAGATGCGCTACACTGGTTTCAGAGGCACCATCTAGGACAGTATAAATCAAGGCGATTCTTCTGACCATTGGCTCAGCTCTGGCCAATAATGATCCCACAAGGCCAGCACGCTGTTGCCCTAGCGTTTCGTACAATAACCGCCAACAATCCCTAGCTTCCGGTGAAAGCGAAACTTTTCCGAGTCCTTTGGCCGAACTAAGAGCCGAGGATAATCGTTTATAAATTGCACTAAAATCTTCATCTTCGATATTTCCACCTTCAGGGAGCAGCTGACTCCTGCTCGATACAATCCACATGATTCGGTTCGCGAACCCGTTAGCTGCTTCAGTGTCAGCCAGATACCTCATAAGTTCTTGAATTGTGATATGACCTATCATCGAGACATGAGGGTCAGTAGCCTTATAAG
Organism: uncultured Oligoflexales bacterium; assembly: GCA_964582405.1. Lineage (GTDB taxonomy): Bacteria > Bdellovibrionota_B > Oligoflexia > Oligoflexales > Oligoflexaceae > CAZOSN01. Next base: position 15,818 of record CAZOSN010000059.1, read on the forward strand.
GTTCTGATTTGGTCATTCGAGTGAGCGTGGCACCATCCCATGCATTGCGAATGATGCCAGATAGAGTGCTTGAGGGTCGTTCCATAGCCTTGAGTACGTTGGCAAACTCAGATTCTGTTGTCAGTAGCCTTTTATCCTGGACGCCAGGATCCTTGACAACGATTTCACCCTTGTCATGATCGTATACTTCGATTGGATCTCGAATTCTCCAAATCAAGCCCTCTCCCGTTGTAAGCGCATTCCTTGCTATACAAGCATTGTGCCAGTCCGGTGCGACCTCAGAGAGGATTCTCATGACATGTCCGAGAGAAGTACCTTTTCGAGCTTTAGCACTGTCACCGACTATAACGACATTTAGGTTTCCATGATGACGATCAGCCTCTACGGGAAAATAGACTTCGCGCCCAATGATGTTTCCAACACCGACTAACAGCTGTGTAAGGATTGACGCCAGATCGGATTCGGTGTGAGGCGCAATTTTTCTGCAAATCTCGCCTACGACTCCGTGATAGGCTGCTTCATTAAGTGGATTAGGCCATTTGTAAGTGTTCATTTTTTACCTCCTGCTCGCCTGTTAGCTTCCTTACGATATATACTTGTCGCGATTTGGGCGGCTTCGTAGGAACTAAGAGGCGGCTTGCACAAATAGCAATTGATGGCTTGAACAAGCTGGATGACATCTTCAGGTTGGAAGTAACTCTTGCGGCACAGAAACCCTGTGATTTTGGTGAGCTGATTGTTGCGACTACCGACGGCTATGGGTTGAGATAAAATCGAAGGCCTGTTCCCATGGGAGAGCTGCTGCTGGCGATTCTCATTTCTGCTCTGAATTAACCAATGAGGCATCTTCGCGAGTGGGGTTGTTTCAGGATGCAAATAGGCATCCCAAATATAGGAATTACCAGAGATATGCCGAGAAGGCTCGATGACGACAAAGCCACCTCGTCCTTTTAAATCTAGCCCTGGCGAAAAACCAACAGCGTTTCCTATTTCTCGATCAGCGGAATCAAAAAGAATATGGCGTCCCCCACCGCCGGTGTGAGCTTCGACCGTATCTGGCAATGATCCAAATCTTGAGATCATGTGATCAAAAGATTCATCACCACCATTTCTTGGGTCGATGTCTAATACCACTGGACCACCACCGCCAGTGACAATGCCAATGTTTCCCCCGAAATCCTTTGGTAGCCTTCGGAGGATTTCGATGTCAGACGTTGCCCGCTTCTGCCACCCAGGAAAAATAGGGTGTTTGCCGGGAGAATTGCATTTGGAATTTGTGCACGTACATCGACCATTTTTGATGCCGTGCAAGGTGAGCACGCTCCATCCCCTAGCGGCGCATATTTCGGCCGATGCAATTATGCTATCAAAATAGGTCATAGCATCACCCCTCCTTCAGAAAGGTTTCAAGCTTCTGTAGGGAAACGTCTTGTGGGACTGCACCCCGTAGCCAATCAGTCACCGTTGAATAGTTGACACCAAGCGCTCGTGCCAGCTTTGATCGCGAACCAGCCTTAGCTGTCGCGCTGATCAATGCCTTTCTAAAGTCGTTGTGCCAATTTTGTGGTCGTGAAAATTGAGGGTTCATGGGATAAGCTCCTAGTTAATTAATGGAAGGAGGCATTAAGCCATGAGAGAGCAACCAAGCCTGGTACATCTTACCCCTACTACTTGTACCAAGGACGGCCAGAATGACATCCGAGTCTGGTTCAAGGAATTTCCTAATCACCCCCCTGGAAATTGTCCTCAGCTTCATGACGCTCTGGAGTCTTATGATTTTCTCCGAAGAATAAATATTCAGCCAAACAGCAAGATAGCGAAAATGATGGGGTCGAATTCAAAACGAGTTGAAGCCATCGTGCTCAAACTCAGAGGCCGTCGACCACATGAACATGAAGATCCAAACTTGGATGGGGAACCCTTGCGGGATGGATTCGACGTCGAAACTTATTGTAAGTTCTATGATGTAGTGGTCCGCAGCGTAAATGGAGTGATCGATAGTCCATCGAACATTTTCAACCAAAGAGAGTTGGGCTCGTTTTTCCGAAAAATCGAAGATCTTCTGAGTCTCAGAGAGACGACTCCAGGAATCCAGAACTTCATAGTCGTCGCAGCTCTTGATGCCGCTAGAACCGCGTACGATTATGCTCGGAGTGGAAAGCCTCTACGTGCTGCTATTTATGATTTGAAATCCTGGCAGACGATGAATCGCGTACTAGGTAAAGACTATAGGCCATTTAGAGGGGTAGGTCATGGCAACCAAGCTGGCATAGGGGCTCAGGTAAAGGTAGAGATCAATCCACAAAATTAGATCGAGCAATCAGGGCATTAGATCGCAACTCTCCAACATAGCTGTTACGGATTACGACCAAAACGACCAAAGCCCCCCCAATCAAGTGCCTTGGTAAAATTTTGGTCTAGTTCTGGTCAACCTACCCATTCAATTTGGTCAAGGTGATCGTCGCTGGCAAATGGGTGATTGCGAGTGAAGGTTATGGTTTCGGACTCTTGATTTAACTGCTCAGACAGCTTGATCGCCATCGCTACCAACTTATCAGTACTAACGTTGGCCATATCTCGGTCTTGGAGCGCTTGTTCGACTTTCGCCAAGGCCTGACCTAGAATTCGGAGCCTCACAGCTTTGGTGGCCTGATACTGAGTTCTGAGAGCGTCTAGCTCAATGGCTCGATAGTTGGCGATATCAGTTTTCAACTCCTTGGACCAATTGATGAGGGTTTGTTTGGACTTGCCAAGTTTCTCAGCGATTGCGCTGTAGGGAATCCCTTGAGCACGAAGTTGGATAAAGGACCGTTTAGGTGAGGTTTCCATGAAAGCCCCCTGATTTCTGCCGTTACGATGACGGTATTCTAACAAGGTGATATGTCATTGAATAGTGCTGAATTTCCAGTGTGATCATTCGGCCTGCGTATCAATGCGCTGGCTTTTGCTCGCCGCTATTGTTTTGCGTATTGTTAATATTGATATTGATCGGGTTACCTTGGATTTGTTTTTCTTGAGCATTTTTCAATCGGTTCTTTTGTTCTACCCGCGAAACAGCAATGCCTGACACCGCGCACCTCTTGAACGTCGGCAATACCCAGAATAGCCAGGAAGTAAGGCACGTAGGCTCTGTCACTTTTTCGCCATCACCATTTTTGAAGCGCAACTCGACGATTGAGTCGCCTCCATGATTTTTAGATTTATCCTTTGCTCCCTTGATAGCTTCCTTGCATACCGACTCGCAGGAGTTCCAAAAGAAACCAGTATTCCTGTCAACTATATTCCCAACCTCCTCATAATCAACCGTTTGAGGCTTAGTCGTGTAGACGTCGCCGATCTCTTTATAGTTGACGAAATCATTTGACTCAGTGGTCATACAACCATTCAGCCCCATGGTTAAAAACAATATCAAGATAAATTTCACAAACTCCTCCTTTTTGAGCCAATTTGTTTTCGGCAACGCAATCGGATGCCGTTCTTGCCAACCCCATATCCTATCGGCAGTTATCTTCAAAACGTTACATACTCGGACTTTTAATTTTCTTAACTCACATAAATTCAGGAGGTTGCGTTACATACTCGGACGGAGCCTCGCATGGTTACACGAAAACTAGGGACAGGTGATCGCGCATTTCTAAAGAAACTTGGGAAAAAGATTGAGAAGATGATTCTGGAAGAAAAGGGCTACCGCTCCTTAGATGCATTTGCACTGGAACATAATGACCGGATCGCAAAACCTACCCTCTATCAGATCTGTGAGGGGCGGCGAGACATGAAAATTTCAACGTTGCGGGGCCTTGCCGTTGCACTGGAGATATCCTTAGCGGAATTAGTGCGCTAAAATAGCATAAAATGGTAGATAAAGGCTTTTTGGTCCGTTTGCATTCGGTTGAAATTTTTGAAGAAGGTCCGAGTTTCTACGGAGATAGTGTGAAAAGAATTACCTGGCGAAGGAGACAAGCACAGAATCGATGGCCGATAGGTAGGACCAGCTTTCGCAAAACCTGTTCAAATCCGCGGTTCGAAAGAAGCCTTTTTTTCAGTCAGGAGCGAAAGCGCATATTCCATTGGGGCGCTTGCTTTGAGCCAAAAAGGACGCCGAATACACTGACGCATCCTTCATCCTATTGTGCCAATGATTTTTTGCTTGACCCGAGCGGCGGGACCATACACGGATTTGGGTTACACTAGTCGCTTGGCACCTTCGATTTGCCCTCAGAATAAGGGCGCTTATTGGGCAAGTTAGCTGCATTCCCTGTGCCCCGGTCTCCGGCTTCGCAGTCTCTGGCTTCGCTGCTACAGTCGCTCCGGCCTGAGGTGGGTGTTTCTACAGGACAACCACCGGCATCTATTCACTGAGGAACCAGTAATAATTAGAGATTTTATTGCGCTCTAACCATCTATAAGTAAAGGATAAAATTTTTGGTCGCCGACATCTTTCATATAACTACCTGAAATTAAATTGATTAAACAATGGCATTTTAAAATCGCTGTACTTGACATCGCATACATTTTTTGATCTGGCCTTGAGTTTTTTCAAAAATACGCCGATAATGGGGATAGCTCATCTACCTAGTGTAGAAGGAGTACGGGCGCACGTTTCATCAGAAACGGCGCCCGCCTAGTTTTCAGCCCTTTTCTTTCTGCTCTCGACACCAGTCCTCATACTGTTTACGGTATTTTTGCCTCTGATGGCCGCGCTCGATGAAAAACGCCGTGATCAATATGCAATACTTTGGCCTCTCCGCAAGAATGACGACGAAACTGAAATCGCGAAGGGCAAGAACTACCCTGTCCTCTCTTCTAGGCTGAGAACGAGACGTCCAAACAAAGACGCGGCTATTGTTTCGGGAAGCCTCATCTATGCTTGCACGAATCCAGGCAATTCTCTCACACCTCCTAAAGTCTGGAGTCCTATCGGCCTCGATGGGACCTTCAGAGGTGAGGTGCCAAAAGCCAGCTTCCTTTCCCTTTTGCTTCGGATCCTTATTTATAGAGACCCTTTTACCATTGAAAATTGGCTGACTTTTTATGAAGTCCCGCTCAAATAAGTCGTAAATGGCTTGCTCATATGGTTCCCACTGTCCGTTAAAATCAGCATAGGGTATCAAGCTGGGAAGCCAATTGTGATCGTCGTCTTCGTTAATCACAGGGTGCCAACTCCTTTGGCTCCCAGACCAAAAGGTTGATCTTGTTCTCTTTGAGTAAGGTCGTTCTATTGAGAGTGTAACCAGAACGCTCCCGAATGCGATCAACGATTTTTAGCTTAGCTTGGCTGGTGCTCAAACGTCGATTGGCATATCCGATGGCGCCTATGATGATGTCACAAATCTGAAGGATCTGAAGCTCATGGGAGCGAACGGTTTGCACACGCTCGATGATTTTCCTGTTAAAGTCATAGCGCGAGTTACAGAGGACTTCGTGTAGGTGCCGTACCTTCTTAGCACCTATGGTATCTTTTTCATCTAGATAAATACGGTACCGGCCCGTGGGGTCAAAGATCGTTTTCAGCATACCAAAGTACATCTTATAGTACCAGGTATCGTGCGTCTGACCGAACAGCTCATGGTCAAGTAGCCCCTTGTCCGGCACCAAGATCCCGCGAAAATGAAGATCCTGATTATCAAAGAAGTAATCCACAAGTTCAAGATAAAGCTTCAAGCGAGCAGGCGAAACTTTTATCCATTTGACTTCGGTTCCTGGCTTAACTTTATGCTTCACCTTGATTTCGGCGATGCGTTGATTAATGCTACGAAGATCTTCCTTAGGGCACCAAATTGCCCCAAGCACCATCACCTTGATGTGATCATTCTGAAGATGACAGCTTTCATCGCAGTAGACATTATATAGGACGGTCATTGGCGCTAGGGTTCCTCAAAAATACTGAGACATAAAATATCATGATAGGCTGCAACACACTACATTTGATCGGAGATCAGCAAAAGTCTTTCCGCATAATTTGAGCAAAGCCTCGTAGCTCAAGCCATCAATATGTCCAACGAGGCCGTCCTTGAACTGAAAATTTCACTAAGGATTTGAAATACGGTTTCGACATGAAAAACTACCCGTGCCGTCGCCTTAGCGCGAACAAAGCTTACGGCATTGACCTTACCTTCCGATCACCGGAGGTTCTCACCAAGCCCCTTCTCTAGCTCGTTAAGCTCCTCGGCAATATCGGTGATGATTTGCCCGATGCCAAAATTGACGTCTTCTTCATTGAGCCCAGGCTCGCCACCGCGAAACTTGATCAGCTCACCGATGCCCCGAAGCATGCACGCAATCTCCCAAAGCCGATAAGCAATCTGCCCTTGATCGCGATTGCCGCGGACATCATCGCCCGCATTGCGTTTCCTACTTCCCCGCGCCGCCTTTCCCTTCGTCATCAAAACGCTCCCATGCCGACAGCCCCGAAGGAGCCGCAGCAAATTAATCTGGTTTTATGGCTTTGACTTGGACGAATGGAACCCACACGCTTGAACCGCAGGTAACTACTTAAAATTACAACTTCTTGAACGAAAAAATTCAAGAACCCGATCAAGTAAAATCAAGATCAGTGGTGTGATTTCGGGTGATTTGGTGTGATAAATCAAAAATGAAGTAGGAACCTACTTGCTGCAAAGTCTTGGTGTGATTGAGTTTTGGGATTTTGATTTTAGGTGTCAAACTAAGAAGAAAATGGCGGGAGAGACGGGACTTGAACCCGCTCCTGCGGTTTTTGGAAGTGGCTGAAATTATTAACAAGCCAATGATTTAGTTAGGGAAACCATGGATCATTGTTGAGCATCGTGAGGCATCGAAAAGCATCGTTTTTCATCGTGTCTCCACCATTTCTCCACCACTTTGAAATAAATATTGCAGAATTCTGTAATTTAGCTAGAATGGCGTGATGAGTAGACGAACCTTCCACATCCAAGCTCTCACGATCAATGGCAAGCAAATTAATCAGGTCATTGTTGATGACCATGCCGCTGATAAACATCCTGACGTTACCGATGACATTGTTCTCGATTTGGTTCGGCTGCTCGATGGCGTTGAACAGGCACCCGATGACACCAAGGAACCCTATGAGTATTTCGCCACCTTGCTAACGCTGGGCGCGAAACGGTATCGGCTCGTTTGGCTCCTGGAACGCGACCAGCTTTATATCGGTGTCATCACAGCCTATCGAGACAAAAGGAGACGGTAATGGGATTTCCAGACAAAAAAGAAATTGCGCGGGCCAAGAAGAAAATGGAATCAGTGGAGGCGGTCGAGCTGCTGCCCAGCGATGCGTCCAAGGTCGATAAGCTCAAATTTGAGCTGTGCAAGCAGTTCGTGGTCTATCTGCGCATCAACGACATGAGCCAGGTCGAGCTTGCCAAGAAGCTTGGTATCGAGCCAGCGCGGCTTAACGAGATTGTGAAATACCGGATTGAGCTTTTTACCCTGGATCGGTTGCTTGGGTACGTCGAGAAGCTGAATCCTGATATTGAGGTGACGGTGGCGTGATGGTTCTGGCGCCTTGCGAGCGATAGGCTAGCGAACTTGGTTTAGCTTAGGTGAAGCAATTTGAGCAAAATATCCCAAATAGAGATGGACCGAATCGCCAAGGAAGCCCTTAACGATGGCGACCAGGAGCAGTGGGAGAAAAAGGAGCTTGGCAATTCTGCCGAACACGCCAGGCGTGTAACGCCACCAGCAATGGAAAGGGTCGAGCCGACTTCGATTAGGTTGCTGCATCTGTCTAGTGACGGGCGACCCATATCTAATCGAAATCGGAGCCAATAGGAGAAGGAATGGCATTCAATCGACTCGTAAAATTTTTCGCGTTTAGGTACATCACTCGTCATCTCCAAAGTCTAGACTTCTATCGTGAAGAATATTTTGATTTCATCAGTGACCCCGCGCTCAGAAAACGGTTGGCAGAAGAATTCTATGCTGCCAGATTCGTCTACAAAACCCTAGAAGGACTGCAAGTAGAAGGTGATCTACAAAGCGCTCAGGCAAAGATTCAGGTGCTCCAATATGCGTCGATCTATGAAGCGTCACTTCACCATCTTCTCTTTGACCGATTAGGTGAACGGCAAGAAGTAATTGACCTTCAGTCCACTACGATATTGTCTCAAATTAGCATTCCAAGCAATCATCTGGCAGCTTTAACGAAATACCTTTCGCACGACGGGAAATCCATAATTCCGGCTTATGAAAACCACAAATCTGTTGAACGCTCTAAAATTCGATTCGATGCTAAAGTCGATGTAGCTCTTGAAATTGGCCTCATAGGGACAGAAACGGGAGCCAGCTTAAAAGAGATCTATGAGGCACGAAATACGATTCATATTCATGCTGAACTAAAA
>CAZOSN010000060.1:0-601 GCA_964582405.1 uncultured Oligoflexales bacterium
GTCGGTCCCTAGAAGATTACCTTTCGCCAGATTATCGGGTCACAGCATTAACTCCTAGTTTTACCGTCAAGCAGGGAATTACCAACGAAATAATACCCCGAAATTTTGCAATTCTCCTTTTTGGCAGAGATCCTTTGCGTTTTTTCCAAGGCGCTTATACCATTTTTTCTGTATACCCAGGGACAGATCGCGGAGAAAAACATGCTGAGCGAAAGGAATTTGATGGCAATATTATTGATCAATCGTTGAAACTCGTAGAGCACCTTTATGCACAATCCGATATTGTTTTCGACAAGGATTCTAAACGGCCCAATCTAATAAAGTACCCCAAAGAAGCATTACAGGAAGCCGTTATCAATACGATAGTTCATCGTGACTATGAGCTCAATGATCCGATCCGGATTACTGTTTTTTCTGATCGAATCGAAATGTTATCACCTGGTTCACTTCCCAGGGCAGTGAACCCCGAAAAGTTTGTGAAGGGAAAATCGCCCCCACATTGGCGCAATCAATCACTAGCTCAAATGTTTTTGAAACTTCAATTAGCGCAAAACGAAGGACAGGGTATTCCGACAATCATCAAATCTATGGATCAAGAAGG
>CAZOSN010000060.1:611-24008 GCA_964582405.1 uncultured Oligoflexales bacterium
AAGGCTGTCCCGAACCGACCTTTGATCTTGGGCCTCAATCTGTTACATGCACGCTGCCAGCTCATCCAAGGCACAGAATCACGAAAGAACTCATTGGGCTCGAAGATGACATTTTGATTGGAAATCATACCCGAGCCCTCCAGAAAGCCACAGAACTTTTTGATCTCGACCCCTACAACTACAAGGTTATTGAACTATTCTGTGAAGTTGTCGTTATCTCTCACAATCAGCGTAGTCTATATCAGGCAATAACCAGTAAAAAACTGGATATGGATCAATATTCTGCCGCTAGTCGCTTCCTAATTGGCAAAGCGTTATCCGGTATGGGAAATTCGACTCAATCTGAGCGCGAATTTGCTGCCCAAGTCCTTGCGGGAGCCTCATCTAACCGTATGCAAGAAAAGGAAATAAGAAATCTGGCGGTTAGTCTCCGAAAAATAGGCAAAGATAAAGACGCCATCGAATTTCTTACCAATATGATTGACGGTTCGCCGCAATTGGCCCGGAACTCTTCAATTCTAGACTTGAGGGCAAAATCCAAGATCGAACTAGCCAAGCGATGTATGGAAACGGCGAGGGATCGCAATTCAAGCAAAGAAATTAAGGGAAGAGCTTGGGATAAATGCCGCCAATATCTTAATGAAGCCGAAAGCGACCTTTACGCAGCGGCAGAAAACTGCAGCAACGAATACGAGCAAGAATTTATTAAAAATGACTTATCTTTTCTCAATACCCTAAAGGATATTGCCCGGAAGCCTCAAAATCGAAGGAATCCGAAGAAAGGCAATCAAAGGTAGCCGGGGAGGTGCGAAAGTATGGAGCGAGAGCCCCTCCTACTCGATCAGAGTCGACGCAGCCCACGTATCACACAAAAATAGGCGTTTAAGCAGCCGGCCTAGCAAGATGGAATGCCGAGGCGTCATCTTTGATGAAACCTAATTTGAAGTTCACCCAGCGCTCCGCCCCAGCACCACTAAGCCCACCCGAGGATTTCGTTCAATAGACGGGCGCGGAGGTGACTAATTTTCAGGCAGCGATTATGGTCCCAGAGTCCTCAGGCCGGCGGTAGCCCCCCCCGACTCGAAAAACAAAGTAATGCGGCGTTACGCCCCTTCGGTTTGCCGCATTCTATCTTCAAAGGCGGATAGCGCAGCTTTCGCTCCCTCGCCCATCGATATGACAATCTGCTTAAATGGTGTGTTAGTAACATCGCCTGCGGCATAGATTCCCGAGACCGAGGTCCGACCTCGTCCATCAACCTCAATCTCGTTGGCTTTGTTTTTTCGCACCCCTTCAGGCAAAAATCCGCTGTTAGGAGAAAGGCCAATCTGCACGAACACGCCATCGAGGGTCATGGATTTTGCCTCGCCTGTCGCAAGGTCCTCATAGACGAGGCCCACGACCTTCGTGCCATTGCCTTTGATTTGGGTTGTCTTTGCCTGAGTTGCGACCGTAATATTGGGCAAACTATTGAGCCTGTCGAGAAGCACTTTGTCCGCGCGCAGTTTGTCACCGAATTCGAGAAGCGTTACGTGTTGCACGATTGCTGCCAGATCGATTGCAGCCTCGACCCCGGAGTTGCCTCCTCCGACAACCGCGATCACTTTGCCCTTAAAATAGGGTCCGTCGCAGTGGGGACAGAAGGCAACCCCGCGTCCTAGATATTCCTGTTCACCTGGTACACCGAGCTCTCGCCACTTTGCGCCTGTCGCGACAATCACCTGGCGGGCCCGGCACGTTTCACCGCCCTGGAGCCTGATGGTTTTTACTGGTCCATCGTCGATGCCTTCGACCACGCGGTGCTCCATGAATTCAATCTCATGCTTGCGGACACGCTCTGCCAAAGCTGCGGCTAATTCGGGGCCTTCGACATAATCGAGACTGATAAGATTTTCAATTCCCAGAGTATCCTGCACTTGTCCGCCGATTTTATTTGCGATCATAGCAGTTTTAAGACCCTTGCGCGCACTGTAGATGGCGGCTGTGGTACCAGCTGGCCCCGCGCCGATAATGGCGACGTCATAGATCTTTGAAGTCTGATCAACGGCGCGCCGATCGTCTATACCGATCTCCCGCTCCAATGTCGCGATCAGTTCACCCATGGTCGATCGCCCAGAATGTATAAGGCGACTATCAAAAAACACCGCCGGGACACCTTGCAGATTTTTTTCGTGGACTTCGCTTTCATAGGCGGCGCCGTCCACCATCTCGTGCGTAAAGTCGTTCCTAAGCAGCGCCATTTGGTTGAAAGCTTGCACTACAGTCGGACAATTTTCGCAGGTTAGAGAGACATAGGTGGTGATGGCAATCGGACCCTTTAGCCTCTTTATGCGCTTTGCCAAGCCATCGTCGGGAAGGCGTCCAAGGCCATTGGCATTGAGGATTGCGAGGATGAGCGAGCTAAATTCGTGCCCGTTCGGTACTCCTCGAAATCGAATGCCGGTAAAGCGCCCGTCCAGTTCGAGTTCGAAACATGGACCACCATAGGTTTGATCGGACAGAGTGATTTCTATCATGGGCGAGATACTTGCTACCTCGTTGAGAAGCTTCCACAGCTCTTCAAATGCGCTATGGTCGGTTTTGTAGACCTTCAGGGTGACTAATTTTGTCAGCTTGGCAAAGTATTGCGCTAGCTCTGATTTTATTGCTGAATCTAACATGATTTCTCCCTTCTGTCTCATTAGGGGGCTTCCCACTTACAACCTAAGTATCGGTGGAAAACGTTCTGATATAAAATATATAGCATATTTTTTTTAATATATAAAACCTATTAAATTTAACCTCGTAGCCCATGCTCAATAAATCGCCTATGGCATCTTTGATAGGTATGATGCCATCTCAACTCCCTATAAATAATAGAGTTTCTATTTTTAGGGTTGCGTCTTAGCGTTTCAGAAGAAACTATCCCAGGTCCTGGACCCTTATCCCTAAACAACAAAGGATGGACCAGATGCAGATGAATCGAAAAAACCCTTGGCCTAGGGGAACCCTGCGGTCTGACCTTGTGATGTGGGTATTTCTCGTTGCGATTTGGAGCTTCAATTATGCCAGACGCAATGAACTTGCGATTGCGCCCGAACTTCCTGTACGCGCTCAGACTTTGCCAAAGGCCTCGCAGCTTTTGAGACCGCTCGTTGGCATGAACCAGGAGGAACGTGAGGCCTTTGTCATAGACCAGGCTGAAAAAGGCAATGTGCCAGAATTTCTGAGAACGCTCGCACCAATCGTGTTTTCTTCCGCTGATGAGCACACGGTGGTGGTTTTTGTTATGAAAGATTACTTTAGCCTTGGTTCTGATACAGACTTTATTCGCATGCCGCTCAGCCTTCCCTCGGCACTTAGGGTTGGGGATATCCTCGGAATGGAACTCCCAACGCAGGCGATCGTGGATGCCGTCTACCAACAGGCACCTCAGCCTTTGGATCCAACTCCGCTCCGTCCAACCTCCGAAATGACGAGTGTTACCGCATTTTATCGACATAATCAGGCTATCGAGAGGCAAGTCAAGGGCCCACTTCGAGAGTTAGTCGCTGGTCATAAAAAAGATGTGCTTCGTCCTGAGATCGAAGATGATGAACGGGTGACGATTTATGGCTGGCATCTTGAAAGCGGAAGACCAATCCAGCCGATAAGTCGCGTTCATGCGGCAAGTTATGCGGACTATAGTCATGGGGTTCGCTACGTTGCTAAGACCGCCTTGCTTGATGGACGCTCGGTTGCATTAGAGCAGGTCCTACCTTACCTTAAAACAGACCAGCATCGGCGCGTCTTCCTTGAGCACCTCACACTGCTTTGAAGAGGGGTACTAGTGGTTCATCTGTCGCCCATCTCACGTCGAATCGAATCGGCAGAATCTGGACGGGATGGGCTGCCAACGCCCAAAGCGATGAACCACTAGATCAGCGGAGCGAAGTCGTGGTTGTGCTTGTTGATGATGTCCCGCCCAGATAGTTTCGAAGTCGCTCTGCAGTTGAGTCTCCTGGAGAATTTGCGATTGCATCTTTAATGGTATTGATTTGTTCAGCGGAAACCCCTTCGGCTCCAGCGGCTTCGAGTGAATTGCTGGCGCTGAAAAGTGATTCCATAATCACATCGGCGTCGGCATCATCGAGGTCCAATAGTTCCACAGGCGAAACCAAGCCGTCGCCATTTTTGTCAAATTTTTTGGTTCTGAGAGCCAAACGCGACGTATAAAACACCGTTTTTTTGAATTCATCGGCTGGTATCAAGGATTCTTCAGGTATGGACTCCATCAACGATATTGCCTCATCCAAACCATCGAGATTAGTTTGAGTCGCTTCGGGCATTGCTGAAAATAGAAATGTGACATCATTGCCCTGGGCGTCAGTGGTGGCCGAAGACGTGGAGGATGAGGTCGAGGACGATGAATCCTGGCTTGAACCGTTGGATGCCATTTTTAAAATAACCCTCATAAAATCAATACCAACTAGTTTTGCCTTGGCTGACGCAAGGAGTGAAATGTAAGTGTAGTTGTTCGGATGTTTTTTCAGTGCAGCGGTCAGAATATCGATCGCTTCCTGAGGATGATTTTTTTCGAGTGCCACGGTGGCCTCCGTTGCTGGATCTTTTGATTCAACCGCCGAGAATATGCTAGATCCACACGCTGTTAGCCATAACGTTGATAAAATTGTCCCCATTGTTGCTTTCATTGCGATCTCCTAAAATCCTGCCATGACCCTTAAATAAAATCTTTGATCTGGCCGTTCGCCGATCTTTTCGCCCATTTCTTCGGTGTAACTTCCGATATCGACCCGAACCACATAGAGGTTGAGGTAAGTGCCTGCTGTTGGATAGCCTTGGTTGAAGCCAGCGGTAATTCCAAACAATGGGCCTATCGATATCTCGGTACCTATGTGTATGCGTTTAAGCGCGCTAGAGTCAGAGTTACCTTCGAGATCACGCACGTCCATGAGCAACTTGATTCGGCTGAACTGAGTGCCGGGTTCAATGGCCATCCCCAAATTTACCATCTGCGGTAGACGTTTCAATTTGTCCTCAGGGGTTGCCCCCGAGAAGCTAATTCCGCCGACGTTTTCGATCGTAAGACCGAGACTGAATGGTGCGCGTTTCGAGGAGGTACGAAACATGATTCCCAAATCGGCTCCGCCTGCTGTGCCAGTGTTAAGCAGATGCTGATCCTGCAGCTGGCTAATCGCTGATTCGGCCTCCGCTAGTGGGATGGAGGCTTCCGCCGTCGATCTGCTATAGATGTACTTTCCAGTTATGCCAAGGCACATGGCACCACCCCAGTACTGTTCGGCCAGACTCATGGTCATGACCTGATTGGTAGTTGTGTTGGCACTTACAACCGGCAAACCATGTTGGGTCGCATCGAGCTTCGGAAGGAGGTTGGTTTGATTTGACACCAGAGCTCCCAGAGCTAATCGTCTGAAGACGAGTCCGCTAAAATTGTAGACGCCGATGTGCTGGTTTTTGCCAATTTCCTCGGCCAAAGTTTCAGGACTTACGGAATCTTCAAGGGCGATTTTTCGCGCCAAGTCCTTGGTCGCATAAGAACCCTCTATCATCGGAGACGCTAACACGGTCTCCTTGTATATTCCCTTTCCCTGCGCTAACCCCGCTGGGTTATAAAAGATAGCCTCGTAGTTATCGGCCACGGCAATGCCTGTGTCGCCGCGTCCCAGATAATATGCGCTTTTATAGAGCCGGTCGCGTTCGTCAGCTTGAACACCAGTGGATTGAATAAAAGCCGCTAGGGCGGTTATTTGATAACATAAAATTGCGATTTTTGATCTCACGGCAATTCTCCGATCGCATTCCAGCATGTTAAACTTGTTGATGTTTTTTCATCCAAGTTGTCTTTGATATGAATTTCAATCGGCGATTTACCAAAAAGCCTTAGACGATTTTTGGAGACAAATTGGAAAAGGCAATGATTTGGAGTTTTTGGCAGGCAAAAAAAAGTGAGGGGGTTTCCCCCCTCGAGCTCGAAGACACCAAAGTGAAAGTTAGTTGTGAGGATATTGTGGAAGTGAAAGCGTGACAAGCTATTCAGCTAAGCATTGGGAGTGTCCGTTAAAAGCAGTGATCGAGCTACATCTGGAGGCTAGGTTCATTGAGAACTTTTCCACCTGTATCATGTCATTGCAATGTTGCTGCCAATGATCCTGTGGCTTCTTTTTAAATCAGGTGGGATGCACCCCCGTCGCGGTATTTTTATAACAATTTGAAATTATTAGATTTAATTTAGTTCGGCATCGAACTCCGGACTGTTCTCCCCTGGTCTGCCTCAGCCTCAACTGTAGGTTTTTTTGACGATTGTCGAGACTCTGCCTAGTGGTTCATCGCAGCTAATTTTAATTGTAAGTGGTTCAGATGAGGCCTTCGGCATACCAATTTGCCAAAACCTGGTCTGCATAGTAGAAGTCCTCGGGAATGCCGATATCGATGAAATCTCCCGTCAGAACATAGCCACACAGTTTGCGCTCGGTGAGTAACTCTGGAAAAACCTGTGTTTCAAGCGAAATTGGACCTTCGGGAATCCATTCGCTTAAGTTTCGGCCAAATGAGTAGACACCGGCATTGATAAAACCTGCGCCGCAATTCGGTCGTTTCTCCAAGAAAGCCTGAATCCTGAAATCGGAACTTACGATAACCTGACCATACCGCGAACAATCATCTACCTCGCGCAAACCGATGCTAAAATCTGCACAGGCCTGTTCAGATTTATCGGTAAAAGCCGCATAGTTCATATTGAAATAAGTATCGCCATTCAGTGCAAGAAAGCGTTCATGAGACGACGCCAAAACTGCTTTGCGAAGAGCGCCGCCGGTGCCTAGAGGAGAAGTTTCTTCGGAATAGCTGCATTGGACACCCCAACGTTCGCCATCACCGAAGTAATCTCTGATCAGCTCGGCACGGTAACCTGAAAGAAAACAAAATTCGCGAAAGCCTTGCCGGCTAAGGTTTAGAATCAGCCACTCTAAGAACGGCTTTCCCGCCACTCGCGCCAGCGGTTTTGGCAGATCGCCCGTCACTGAACGCAGCCTTGTTCCCCGGCCGCCGCACAAGATCAATACCTGGGGTTTCATCAGTCCATCCAAACAATGCGGCTGCCGAAAACATCAAAATGAAAGGGAGTTTCTCTCAGATTGCTCAAGGCCTGGCGTACGTTGGCCTGAGCTTCCTGCTCGACGTAAAGAAGCAAAAATCCACCACCACCGGCACCTAGGAGTTTGCCACCCACAGCCCCGGCCTTGATGGCATTATTGTAGGCCTCGTCGATAGCAGGGTTGGAAATACTCTTCGAAAATTTCTTTTTCAGCTGCCATCCTTCGTGCAGGACCTCGCCAAAGGCAGTGAGCCGTTCATTCGTGCGCAGTATATCCACGCCGACGGTTAGCAGGTTTTTCATCTGATCAAGCTCTTCCACCAGCCGTCCGGCTTTGGTGGCTTCATGCTGTTCTTTGACCACGAAATGAGCCGTGCGCTGTGTCCCTGTATAGAACAGCATAAGGCGATCTTTGAGATGGCGCATGCGGTCTTCCGTCAGAATCACAGGTTCTTTGGTTACCAAACCATCTTCACGAAAACCGAAGTGATTGAAGCCACCAATCGCGCAGGCAAATTGATCCTGCGAACCCACGCGTTCTTGAATCAAGACCTGCTCGACATAAATGGCCTCCTGCGCCAGCTGCTCTTTGGAGACCATCTCTCCTTTGAACGCGTGCAGTGCATGCAGCAAGCCTACGGTTGCAGCCGATGACGATCCGATCCCGGTGCGCGCCGGTAGATCGCTCACATAGTGAATTTCAACCCCTTCTTTTATTTCTAAGAAACGCAGGCATTCGCGCGCCGATGGGTGCTGAATTTCATCGATGCTATCGACAGACTCCAACTTGGAATAGCAGATCTTGAACCGTTCGGCGGAAAACCGTGTCGCCTCGTGGACGGTGATCGTCACATACTTGTCAATACTTGTGGCAAGAGTCCCACCACCATGCTGGCGATAATAGTCAGGATAGTCGGTGCCGCCACCTAAAAAACTTATTCGCGTCGGAGTTCGGGAAATAATCATGGCTGTCCCTCATTCAAGCATGTCACTATTTGCCTAAATACCATTCCACCGTTTTCGAAAGCCCCTGATCAAGTGGGGTTAATTTAAGACCTGGAAGCAGGGTTTTGAGTTTTTTGGTGCTCAGACACTTGGACTTGGCCCCGACATGCTTGGAGGTATCGTAAATGATCGCGTTTGGATCATAGCCGACTTTTTCGCAGATCTTGCCAGCAAACTCACGGATCGTGTATTCCTCACCTGCTCCGATATTCACAAGACCTTCTGTATCGCGCGCGACGAGTTGGTCCAGCACGTTTACGAAATCGCTTACGAGGACAAGCTCGCGTTTTTGGTAGCCATCACCCCAGAGCACGACCTCGCGGCCTTCCTGTGCACCAGCCAAAATTTTTCGAATCAAATCAAAGATGAAATGCATCTGCCTGCCATCGGTGTGATAGCCCTCACCATACAAAGTCGAGGGCACCACGCACAACGATTTGCCACCGAACTGTTTTCCAATCGCTAAAAGCCCAGCATAGAGCATACGCTTTGTCATGGCATAGGTATACAGGCTGTCAATCGGATGACCGTCGAGGTAGTGGTCTTCGACTAAATCAGAGTCCACAGCATAAGAGCAGCTGGTGCCGATCGCGATCATCTTGGCCTGAATTTGCCTGTTCGCCCAAAAAGCTAGGACGTTTGAGTTGATCAACTGGTTGATGATCCACTGTTCACCAGGGTGTTTTAGGCAAAAATCTCCGGCCTGTGTCCATGAGGCCAGATGATAGATTCTGTCGAACTTTACCTCGTTGTATCGGTCGAGGCTGCCCGTAGCCGTAAGATCGGCATCCTTCGAGCTTAGGCCGACAACTTCATGACCTTGTTCCTTGAGGGACGAGCAGAGATGCTTGCCCAAAAAACCTGATGCGCCCGTGACTAAGATTTTCAAACCGCATCCTCCTTGGGGTTGACGGGAAAGTAAAACTCGATCCCGCGGGCTATGAGATCTTGATTGCGAGCGAGGATTTCTTTTTTGAAATTCCATGCCAATACAAAGTAGATATCAGGTTGTTCATCCACCTCTCCCTCGATCCGAATGGGGATATGCTTGCCAGGCGAAAAAAGATCGCGTCGGAGTTCGTTTTTTTCGAGAAGACAATCGATCGTCTCGGTTCCCACGTTAAAATAGTTCAGCATCGTATTGCCTTTTACCGGCGCTCCCATGCCATAGATTCTTTTACCGGACTTCTTGGCCCCTTCTAGAAACCTAACCGTGTCGCCTTTGAGTTTTTCGACGTTTCTTGCAAACTCTTGGTAATAGGCCAGAGAATTGCATTGCCACTTATCCTCTTTTTTCAGCCAGTCTTTGAGGGAAGCTGTCTCCGGCCTTTTCCCGGTGTGGGTCACGTAGGCGATCATGGACCCACCATGAATCGGGGCAAGGCGCGCATCAAAGAGGTCAAGACCATGGCGATTCAAGAGTTTTCTAAGAGTCGTCAGTGTGTAGTAGAGAAGGTGCTCATGGTAAATTTGATCGAATGCCAAATTTTGCACGATGCTTGGCATATAAAGAAACTGAACAATGAAAACGCCGTCGTCTTTAAGTGCTTCTTTTATCCCCGCAGTTACCGAGTGGAGTTCTTCGAGGTGAAAGAACACGCCTGCGGCATTGATGACATCAAATTTGCGGTCTAGCTCTCGGACCAGGTCGAGGTTGAAAAACCGATTGACTGTCGGAACCCCCTGATCTTTTGCGATATCAGCGGTCATCTTGGATGATTCCACTCCAAGAACATCATACTTTAGCGCCTGAAAATGCTTGAGCTGTGTGCCGTCGTTTGAGCCGATGTCGAGCACGCTTTTTTGGGGGCTATGAGCAAAAAATTCCTGATCGATGTCGTGCGCGACCTGAGCAAAGTGCGCGCTCAGAGATTTTGTAATCCCGGAAAGGTAGGTGTGGTTACCAAACATAACCTCTTTGGCTACCGTGTAGTCCAGCTGCACGAGCGAGCAATCATTGCAGTAGACCAGCCGCAATGGGTAGGTCGGCTCTTTCCCCACTTCGTCTTTGGTCAAAAAATGGTTGCACCAGGGCTGATAGCCCAAATCAAGCACCAACGTGAGCGATGTGCCACTGCAAATTCGGCAATTCATATTTCCCTTCCTGCCGCTTAGGCATTCTTTAAGGCGTCGATAGGTAACATTTTGTAAAGCTTCATCAATTGGCAGATACCATCCTTTAAGCTCCGCGTCGCCTCAAAGCCCTTCGCTTTAAGCTTTGCGTTGGACACGATGTAGTTGCGCTTGTCCGGGTCCGAACCCGTCTCTGCGAAATGAATATAGAGCGATGGAATATACTCCTTGATGGCAAGGGCCAATTCTTCTTTGGAGAGATTCGCATTGTCGAGGCCGAGGTTGTAAGCCTGCCCTTGCATGGAGCCGAAATTCTCAATCGCAAAGGCGAACGCGTCGGCGACGTCTCCGGTATGGACAAAATTGCGCTTGAAGTCTTTTTCGAAAATCACCAGCGTCTTTTGGGTTAGAGCCTGCAGCACGAAATCGTTGACCAATAGGTCTGTGCGCATGCGCGCGGATGGACCAAATACGGTGGCCAGTCGGAATGAAACTGAGTTTCTTTTGGAGAGAACTTCTTTTTCCGCATTGACCTTGTCGATTCCATAGAGCGAAATTGGTTCCATCGGCGTTTCCTCTGTGCAATGGACTGCCCCAGTTTTAGTGCCATAGCCGCTGTTGGTGCATGGGTAGATCATTTTTTGCTCAGGTGACCGTAATTCATTGAGCATCTTCACAGCATCGAAATTGGTCGAAGTCGCCATGATCGGATCGTTGTTGCATGCATTCATGCCCACTATCGCCGCCAAGCTGATGATGGTATCGGCTTTCTTTACAAGCTGGCCCACCACGTCCTTGTCGCGGGCATCACCGCGGACAAATTCGAAATCTGGATGGGTGCAGTACTGAAAAAGGCTATGCTGGCGATAGATTAAGCTGTCCAATACCGTGACTTTGTGCCCACGATTCAAGAGGACGCCGGTCGCCACTGATCCTAAATACCCGGCACCGCCCGTGATGAGAATTCTTTCTTTGCTCATAGTTCACCTGCAATCTGAGAGTTTGATAGTAAGATTTTCGTAACGTTAGTTGGTAGAGCGCGAGGGAACTGCCTGACCCGTCGCGCGAAATTCTTCGCGAAGCTTGTTTAAACCCCGATAGGCAGCCATGCATTCCCGCAAGAAGCCTTTGAGCGGCAGACCGCGGCTTTTGCCAATCATGCGCTCCCTGTGCTCGACATCGGTTGCGTAAACGCGGTAGCCCGCAAGTTCTGCCCGAATCAACAGCTCAGCATTAAAAAGTGTCTTCATATGCTTTACTTTGGGGGCAATTTCATCGGACAGAGACTTGTGCATCAAACGGAATGCGGAATTGACGTCACGAAGTTTGCTGAAAAACAACACCCGAAAAATCATATTGAAAGCACCCGATGCCGCAACCCGATAAAAGGGGTCCTTCCGGGTCGCTTTCATGCCATGGCAAATATCATAGGCATGGATATTGGCCGCGATCTTCCAAAATTCTCTTGGCACGTACTGACCGTCCGAATCTGTGAAAAAAACCAACGGGCATTTTGCAAGCGTATAGAGCCGCTGCGCTGATTTAAAAAATCCTTCTTTTTTTGATCGGTAGACCACGATGTAGGGATATTTTTTTTGCATTTCTAACAGAAGTTCGTAAGTACCGTCAGCGCTGCAATCGTCAAACACCATCTCGCTGCCCGGCGGGAGATATTGGATGACATCATGATGCCATTCCTGGATCACATGCTCGATCACATCCCGTTCGTCACAGATCGGCATGAGGATCGAAACAGGAGATGCAAGTTTGACGATTGATAAATCCTGTGATGTTTTGCTATCCGCCACCTCAAGCCCCTCAAAGTTCAACAAAAAGAACAACGGCAGTTAAAATTGTTTGAAGATTCAGGCTCGAAAGTAAGCTAATTTCGTCTGAGATGCTAGAGTAATCTTTTTCAGCTAGGGCAAGTACTCCGCCAAGATGTGGTCGGCAAATGTCAAGGAGGACGTAAATGCCGGCGAGACGGCATTGAGCACATGCGTGCTGTGCGGGCCCTTGACGACTTTAAAATCCATCTCGAGTTCCTGGGTTTTTCGGTTGTAAAGTTGAGCGCGGATACCTACCTTGGTGGAAGCTTTGAGGTGCTCGGGCTTGAGATCGAGAACGAGTCGTCTTGCGGCATTGAAAAAACCAGATTTTGTTAGTTTGGGGATTTCGTTGCGAACGAGCTGTCTAAATCCGTTGCGGTTTTTAACGAGCTGCCATGCAGTTTTTGACAAAATGCTGGTTGCCTCGAGGAAATTGATCCCGCTCACGCCATGATAGTTTTCTTTGCCCAGAGCAGGGATCGCTGTTGGCCCCACATAGGTATCTCCGGCGACATTTTTTGTGAAATGAACACCTAAGAACGGCACGCGAAGGTCTGGCACGGGATAGATATTGCCATGAATCCTGATGCCGCTTGACTCAGCCAATTTGTAATATAACCCCTTGAACGGCAGGATGCAGAACTCCTCGCCAATCCCCATCCTGTGCGCAATGACATCGGCATAGGCGCCGGCACAGTTGACAAGGTGCCCGTAGCTGTATGCTGTGCCATTAGCGACGATTTGCCGTGCCTCGGCGTTGATACTCCAGATCGGCGCTGTAAAAAAAATACTCACACCTTTTGCCGTGAGCCCCTGACTGACAAATTTAAGAACCGCCTTGGGATCGATGAGCGACGTGAGGGGTGAGTACACCCCGCAGTCAATTCCAGGGGCCAGTGCGGGTTCGATCTCGAGAAGTTCCTTCCGATTCATTCGCTGCAACGTGACGCCATTGTCCTTGCCATTCTGTAAAAGCGTGTCCAGCGCTGGGGTTAGCTCCGGGGTATCGGGTACAATAATTTTGCCCCAATTTTGAAAAGGCAAACCGTGCTCCTGACAGAATTCACGCATACGCCTGGCACCATCGACGCAAAGTTTGGCTTTTAACGTCCCCGCCTTGTAGTAGACACCTGCATGAACGACGCCGCTGTTGCGGCCACTAGCATGGGCACCCAGTTCGGTTTCTTTTTCGAAAATCGCAATCGATGCATCAGGGTATTTGGCCTGAATCGCCCGAGCTACAGTCAAACCTACAACTCCGGCACCGATCACAACCCAATCATAGTTATTCATCTTTGAAAGCCTTTCAGCTATTGCCGTTTGCGAGTTTGAATGTGGATACAAACCATCGGTGAATAGGATCTTTGCATTGGGGATCATAATCGTCCTTGAGCGAAGCCACAACAACTTCGATGCCCTCCATGCAATCGCGCACCTCGGTAAGGTCAATCACGGAGAAGCCCTCGATTTCGGGGGGGGAAATCTGTGTTGTGACGAGCTTGAATCGACCGATGGATTTTAGATCTTGCATGGTCCACGAGGTCATCTCAGCCCGACGGGTCATTTCAGAGTTGCGGGCAAGTCCCGGCCACTGGGCCACCATGCGCTCGGGTTGGTAGTAGGACAGCAGTGAGCCTAACTGGTAGTTTTCGGCAAAAAGCGGTAGTGAATCTTTGGCTAGGAAATCAGCCAGGCGATCGAATCCGTGCACCTCCTGCAGGAGGCGGTTTTCATCGGATTTTCCTGTGTCAAATGGCAGGTGAACCAGGAGTGCAAATCCCGTGATCACGGTCACATGAAGAATAGCTATCCAGCGCATCATTTTTAGATGGCCGGATACCCAAGGCGCGCAAAACAGCGACGCACCCAAAATATAAGCCGCAGGCCAATTGGCTTCGATTTTCTGCACCCAAGCGATCAATCCAAAAAATAATAGTGGGAAACCACCTGCTGCAAGAATCAGCGCTTTCCCCTGGGGATCAAACCGAGGCAGCCCCTCTTTTCGCCGCCGCCCCGAAAGTACCATTGGTATAAGAAACAAACCGAAGGCGCCCAGCTGCCCTCCCCAGTATTCACTCTGACGCTTTAGAGCGAGCTGCAAAGGGCCCTTGAGCGGTTTTTTCTTTTTGGGTTTTTCTTTCCGCAAGAAATATTCGCTGAGTTTGTAACCTTGGGCATCGTAGATTTTGTCATCCAGCCTCGGGAGGGGGCTGTGAAAATCACCGGCGACATCGTAAGCGCTTTTGAGGCCCCGACCAAACTGAAATTTGTAGCTGATCCAACTTTCCTGATAGTTCCAGGCAAGGTTGATTCCAAAGACGAGTGTCGCAAGCAGCGCCCCTAGATAAGGCCAGGGCGAGCGCAGCTGCTTAGCTCGCCACATGGCTATCAAAAAAACCGGCCCAATCAGGACCATCGTGTATTTGCCCAGCATGCCCAAACCCGCCGCAATCCCAGCAGTAAGCCAGCGCTTGGGATTGATCAATAAAGCAGCCTGTGCTTCGTGGACCGCAACAATCCAGAAGAACAACATAGGAACGTCAGGAGTCGCGATGACGCCAAATGCCGCTCCAAATAAACTAAAAAAGAATAGCAACAGCGCCGCATCGCGCACCCGGTTTGCAGAAAATCCCATGCGCTTTACCATTTGGCTTACGAGAGGGACCGCAGCTGTAACAAGCAGGACGGGCAATAGCCTGCCAATCGAAATGCTATCAAACCATGTTCCGGGCCAGAGCAACCAGGCGATGAACGGCGGATGATCAAAGTAGCCCCAATCCAGAAATTTGGCCCAATGAAAATAGTAGGCCTCATCCTGGGTAATCGGAAGCAGGAATGCTATGACAAGATGTGCTGTCGCCACGGCGGCTATGATCCATCGAAGCGATCGATCTCGGTCTTGTTCGGTCATCCTCGGCCTTCCCTCAGCAATTCGGCCAAGTAGGTTCGTCGCGTGCGGCTCTTTTGAGTCCGCACCGCCTGCCTAAGGGCCGCCTGTGTTCCGACAAGAATTGCCAATTTGCGCGCCCGCGTTAGTGCCGTATATATCAGGTTTCTTTGTAGCATGACATAGTGCTGAGTCACCATCGGAATGATCACTACAGGAAATTCGGATCCTTGCGATTTATGAACTGTGATGGCATAGGCGAGTCGCAGGTCTCGGGACTGTTCGCCGTCATAGGTAACTAGGCGCGAGGAGAAGTTGACAATTACTTTCCCTTGGTTGACCCCGGCTTCAGCGATATAGCCTATGTCTCCGTTAAAGACGCCTAGATCATAATTATTTGATGTTTGAATTACCTTGTCTCCGCGACGCAATATCTCATGGTCTCGCACCAGTTCGCGGCCATCGCTTTCGGGATTGAGCAGAGACTGAAGCTCCTGATTGAGGCTGTCGGTGCCGAGGCTGTTTTTTTTCATCGGGGTTAGTACCTGGACATCCTGGGTCGGATTCAGATCTCGTTTGCGCGGCAGAATCTCGCTTAGGAGTTTCTTGATGATGGCAACGGCCTGTTCGGTCGTTTCCGCTTCGATAAATCGGCAGTCGCTCTCTATCGTGTTGCTAAATACCGGAACCTCTCCAGCATTAATTGCGTGCGAATAACTGATGATATCCGAAAGTGCGGCCTGGCGAAACACTTCGGTAAGCTTCACAAAAGGTACCCGTCCCGACTTGATCAGATCGTCGAGGAAATTGCCGGCTCCAACGGAAGGCAATTGGTCGATATCGCCGATAAAAATAATCTGAGTTGTTTTCCCCACGGCCCTGAGCAGGGAACGCGCCAGAGCCAGATCCAGCATGCTCGCCTCGTCGATGATGATGGCTCCGGCGGTTAAAGGCTTCTCCTCGTTGATTTGAAACCCACCCTGCGGGGACCATTCCAGCAGCCTGTGAATGGTTTTAGCGGGTTCTCCCGTGATCTCACTTAGTCGTTGGGCTGCTCGCCCGGTGGGGGCCGCCAGGGCAACATCTTTGCCGAGGCCTTTAAGAAGACGGATGATAGCATTGGCCGTCGTTGATTTGCCAACGCCTGGTCCGCCCGTGAGGACAAACACCCTATTGAGCGCAGCCTGCTCAACCGCGCTGATCTGCTGGGGGCTGAGCTTGGTCGAACTTGCTTCGTTTTCTTCGAGCCAAAGTTTGAGTTTGAGTCGGTCCACTCCAATCGGAACTTCTAGAAGCTCAATCAGCTTGTTTCTCACCTGCCTCTCGGCTTTATAATGCTCCGAAAGATAGATCGCGGATGTTTGAGATCCATCAGCATCCTGAAAGTCCATGGTGGTGACCTTGCCGCGTTTGACCAGATGAAATAGGCACTTGGGAACTAATTCATTGATCTCCTCCGCCGACAGGTTGGTGCATTCTACCAGGGTCTCGGTTAGCTCCGATAGGGTAGCAAAGCAGTGGCCCTGATCTTCGGCCTTGTGCAAAGAATGAGTAATCGCCGCTGCCACCCGTTCTTCCGAATTTGCCGGAATACCGAGATTTTTGGCGAACGCATCGGCTGAGATAAAACCGATCCCTCGGATATCGCTCGCAAGCCTGTAGGGGTTTTTGGTCAGAATATCTAGTGTTTGGTCGCCATAGGTTTCGATGATCTTGGTTGCTAGGCGTGGCGATAGCTGATTTGACACTAGAAAAAGCTCGATCATGCGAAAAGCCCGCTGCATCGACCAAGACTCCATGATTACTCTGAGCTTTTTCTTGCCAATCGACGGCACTTCCTCAAGGCGAGCCGGCGTGAAATCTAGGACATCCAAAGTCTTTAGGCCAAAATAGTCAACGATGCGCTCCGCTGTTTTGGGGCCTATCCCTGGAATCATTCTCGAGGAGAGGTATTTTCTAATACCGGCCAGAGTATTATGAGCAACTTTGCGGCTAGCCTGAAATTGTCGACCATATTTTTTGTGAACGCCGAACGATCCCAAAAAGCGCACATACTCACCAACCTCTATGGCTGGAAAGACGCCTGTCACAATATGGTGTCCATTCGTGCCATCGAGGCTCAGAACGGTAAAGCCAGTATCCTCGCTCCGAAAAATGAACTTGTTCACCGTTCCTATCACTTCGTTCAATTCGGGAGAATCCATGGGGGCGACCTAGGGTTTTGAGTAAATTGCCGAAGCAAATCCGAGTTCTACCACACTGAGCCCACCGCGCAAGGGCGGGGTTCGAACCACGAGGTGATAAGGAGTAAAAAGTCCGGGAAGGCCTTGAGTCTGAACACGGATCTAATAATTTTGGGATCTTACAGGAGATAAAATTGAGCTTTAAAAAAAAATGCTGGGGTAGTCCTTAATTTTTTGGCGCTTACTCCGATAAGTATTTGGCCGTTATGGCCACAGGGAAGGTTCGATCCATCCTTGGTCTTCAAGTTCCGATTTTTAGGAGGAGTGCTACCTATGCAGTTTCAGTTTTCATTCAAACAAATGGAGAATTCGCAGGCTCTGCGCCAGTATGCTGAGGAAAAGATTGGAAATCTAATCCAAAAATTTGTGACCAAACCTATCGAGGCTCAAGTCACATTTTCGGTGGAAAAGACCCAACACATCGCTCAGGTTACGCTGATCGGCGGCGACGGATTTTCCATCCAGGTAGAACACACATGCGAGGATATGTATGGGTCGGTTGATCGCCTGCTCGATAAACTCGCGACAAAATTAAAGCGCAAGAAAGAAAAACTTAAGGCGCACAAAGGACACCGCAACGTGCGCTCGTTTCACTATGTAGATCCAGAGGCTATTGATTTCGAAAGCGCCGAAATCGATGCAGGCGACATCATCGCCTATGAAAAGGCACGTTCACGGTTAAAGGCATCCTAAAGTTTGGTGTATCAGATCAGGTTTGCGAACTATCGATATTTCTCAAACCTGATCTGATTGGTTCCATTTAGTATTTTCCCTGGGGCCTAGCGCCCCAGGCCCCTCATGGCTTCTCAAAAAATCCCCTCTGACACCAACTTCCAAGAAGCTTCGCCGCTTCCAATGCGGATTGCTCGCTTGGTTCTTCAGTAAACCCGGATGCCCTTTGCAGGGCTAGCGTTGCTTCGGCAAAGTTTTTACCCAAGATGAGAGCTTCGAGGAACTCCGCCTGAGGTTCACTTAAATCTTCTTCTTTGACGATGGAATCCTCGCGATAAATCAACAATGCGTGCGGGGAATGAACCGGATATGGGGGATCGGCTTCTGTCCTAAGGGCAACCAGAATCGGTCTTAGATCGTGCGTGCAGCGCACAAGTTTTACCCATTCACCGATCCTTAGAGTCAATGTCGGCCATTCGTCAGGGGGTAGTGTTGAGAGATCATTCAATGTCACAAGAGCGACAGGATCTTGTGCGACATAGGCTTCGCTGTAAGCATATTCAACCGCCGCAAGATCGCCCAGAAAGGCTAGGTCCACGCCGAAATCGTAGCCAACTGAGTCTGTCTCTCGCAAGAATTCCGAAAGTCCAGCCCCTAAATAACGCACGGAAGGTGCACTGGGCGGCTTAGCCTCCAGATAGGCAGCCACGATATGCTTGAATCCCGCGCTCTCAGAAGCAGCTGCAAGGAGCGGGAAACCATCCTCGAGAACCTCGTGCAGCCGAAGAAAATACGCATGATTGTATACTTTAAGGCCAACGTGCAGCGGAACCGGGCGGTCCTGGGCCAGATACCGCAATGCTCCAAGGTCTTCGCTAATCCCATAGGGCTTGATGAGTTCGCGATATAGCTCTTCATACATCAGGGAGATCGGGGGAGATTCGCGTTTGGGAACGACGGATTCCATCTTGGATCGCTCGGGATTGACATGAATGGCATGATGGATTCTTGCCCTGTCACACTCCTCGACAAGGCGTTCAAAATCCGGAATTTTTGCGTCCCACTCAATGATCGTGGGGGCATCGGGAAAGCGCGAAGTCACCTGCTCATAGAGCGCCCAAACTTCGTCTGAAACCGCGGCATCGTGCGTGTCGATCAAAACATCGCCCTGATCAGAATATCCGGCAAGATGCAGGTATCCAATATCGCCTTGTTTTAGAAATTCAAGAAATGCATGGGGATCGCGACCAAGGTTCGTGCGATTCACGTAGAGGTTGTTGACATCAAGTAGAATTCCAGCGCCACTGCGCTTGATGAGTTCGGCATAAAATTCGACTTCGCTAAAATCCCACGAGTCAAAAACTACGTAGGTTGATGGATTTTCCAGATAGAAACGCCTTCCGATAAACTCCTGGACTTCGTGGAGGCGACTTACAATAAGATTGAGATTTTCGCGGGTGTAAGCCACGGGCAGGAGGTCATGAGTATTGTGTTTGTGCCAGGCGGTCCAACATAAATGGTCCGAAATAAAAATCGGGTCGATGCGGTCTGCAAGTTCTTTTAGTTGTTTGAGGTAGTGCTGATTCAGGGGCTCGACTGAGCCTATCGAAAGACCTACACCGTGCATCAGAAGCGGATAATGAGCACGAAGTTTGTCCAAAAAAACGCGAGCCCGACCGCCGATTCCAAGGAAGTTCTCTGAAACGATTTCGAAAACATCAACTTGAGAGGGCCTATGGCTAGTAACCCAAGCATAATGTTCTGCTCGAAAACCGACACCAAACTTGCTGGAACCGGTGGTCGTCTTCATAATTTAACCTTTATGCCACTTGCCGCCAGCTTTTGAGCAGGCCGCTTCGTCTTTGGCGTCGAGGAACCCATGACCTTTGCAAGTGTTCTTGCCTTTGCAAGAATTGTTTTCATGCCCTTTGCATGCGCTCTTGCCTTTGCATGAATTGTTTTGGCAATACGTTTTTGCATCGCCTTTTGGAGCGTCAGCTTTTTTATCACCAGCTGCTAACGCCGAGGAGGCTGTCAGGAGACCTGCGATTGCCGTAGCTGCCACAGAACCCAATACCTTGCTGTTCATCTCTCGTATCCTTTCCGATAGTGAAAAAAATTGTCCCCTAAAACATTTCAGGGGACCTCACGAAGCATGAAACTCTTCGATCTTTGCAAAGCTGAATGTAGTTGTCAATTTTCTTGATTGTGCTGAATTCGAAATTTAATGCGATAACCGCTAGCTTTCGACGTTCACTGCATCCTCGACCTGCTCGATGAGTTCGACAAACGCGGCAGGATCAAGGCTTCGCAGTTTTCTTGTGGTCGTCTCGATTTCTTTGGTGGCACCAATATGCTTTTTGTCACTTTTGATTCCCAGTTTTTCCAGTTTGCGTGCCGAAGCTAGAACCCGGTTTTCCATCGTGAATATGCTTTTATTGTACGAATCAACCGCACCTTCGAGCGATTTCCCGACATCACTCATGTGTTTAGCGAAGTCAATAACGCGAACATAGAGTTCTTTACCAACATCTGAAATTTGTTTTGCGTTATCAGCCATCTGCTCCTGACGCCAGCCATAACCTACGGCCCTGAGCAAGGCGACCAAAGTTGTTGGCGTTGCGACAAATACCTTGAGATCTATTCCCAGGTCTATGAGAGTAGGATCGCCCCGAAGCGCGGCGGCGTAAAAATGATCGCCGGGTAGAAATAAAATGACAAAATCTGGCGACTGCTCAAACTGTGCCCAATAGGATTTTTGACCAAGGCTAATGATATGCCTTCTCACAGCTGAGGCATAGTCCTTGAGCAGTGCTGCGACTTGCTCGTCTTTTGCTTCATCCATCGCCTCAAAGTATTTTACGAGGGGCGTCTTGGCATCAATGATAATTTGCCTTTGACCGGGGAGGTGGACCACCATGTCGGGACGCATTTTTTGACCCTGCTCATCTTGCTTTTGAGTCTGCTCTGTGAAATCACAGTAGGAATCGAGGCCAGCCATTTCCACAACGCGTTTCAGCTGAAACTCACCCCACTTGCCCCTGGTGATAGGCGCCTTTAACGCTTGGGAAAGTTTGGTAACTTCTTGAGCCCATTCGTTTTGGAGGCGGATCAGCGACGACACCTGAGTTTTGAGACCTTCGTAGGCACCCTCGCGCTGTTTTTCGATCTGCTTGATATTACCATCGACGGCAGCAAGGGCATCTTTGATCGGTTTCATGAGTTCGCTGAGATCCTTGGTCGCCGCTTCCCGCCTTGTGGTGGTTTCGTCTTTGAAACGGCTTAAGATCGACTCCGCTGATTTTAGAAGCGTTTCATTGGAATGACTCAGCGTATCCGCAGCCAGGGATTTAAATTGATCAAGCAGAACTTCCTTGCTTGTAAGCCAGACCCTGCGTTCGTCAGTAAGACGTTCGCTTGCCATGACTATTTGGGCCTTGAGAACAGCTTTTTCTTCGCGCAGGGTTTGGATTTCGCGATGAGCTTCGTTCAGGCGGTTTTGCGCTTCAGAAAGAGAAGCGTTGAGTCCTGATGCCTGATTGTGCAAGATTGTCTGCTCCACCCGGCGCCTATGATTTCTCATAGACTGCCATATCAGGCAAGCTAGCAATATTAATGCTAAAATCACGATAAAATAGAACGCCGCAGCCATGCTCATGGGCATCCTTGTCTTGAAATTTTAGTGGGCCAGGGCTCTGGCATTGGAATCTGGTCTTCCAATGCATACATAATAAAATCCCGCGCCGATTACAGACTGCGCCTCGTATTGATTGCGCAGATCAAAAATAGCCTTGCCTGGGATTAAGGCCTGCAGGCGGTCCCACTCGGGCCTTCGGTACTCACTCCACTCGGTGATCAGCACCAACCCATCGGCCCCTTCAAGAACCTTGTAAGCATCGGATGAGTATTCGACACGTTCATGGTCTCCGAAACTGCGTTTAAACGAAGCGATCGCCTGCGGATCATGTGCCCTAACTCTAGCGCCGTGGTCAACGAGCGCTTGTATGATTGTTTTGGCCGGAGCCTCTCTAACGTCGTCGGTGCCCGGCTTGAAGGCCAGACCCCAAACAGCCAGCGTCTTGCCTCGCAGGTCGGGAAAATGCTGAAGGATTTTTTGGGCTGCGAAATTTTTCTGGAGCTCGTTGGCATGGGAGACTGATTTGAGCACGGAAAAGTCTACTCCAAATTGCTCACTGGTCTTGAGTAATGCCTGGACATCTTTGGGAAAACAGGACCCACCATAGCCTGGCCCCGCATAAAGGAATTTCTTACCGATACGCGTGTCGGTCCCCATGCCGCGGCGAACGCTATCGACGTCGGCGCCAAGCTTTTCGCAGAGCTGAGACAGCTCGTTCATAAAGCTGATTCGGGTCGCAAGCATCGCATTAGCACCGTATTTGGTAAGCTCGCTCGACCTTTGGTCCATGACCAAAAGCTTCGACGGGTCATCCATAATAAATGGCTTATAGACCTGCTCAAAGATAGCCGCATCCTCGTCCGAATTCACTCCTGCCACGATGCGGTCGGGGCGCATGAAATCGTTGATCGCATCGCCTTCTTTAAGAAATTCAGGATTCGAGGCAACGCTTACTCTTATATTCAGGCCTCGGTCTGCTAATTTTTTTTGGATCAATTGCTCAACCATCGCGCAGGTTCCAACAGGAACAGTCGATTTAACCACAACAAGCAGCGGATGTTCGACCAAAGCGCCGATCTCCTCGGCCACCGCGCGAACATAGACAAGGTCAGCCGAGCCGTCTTCGCCTTCGGGAGTGCCAACAGCGATAAAAACGACATCGGATTGATGAATAGTATCTTCGAGTTCGGTGGTAAAACTGAGGCGGCCTTTCATTACATTGCCGCGAATTTTGGCTTCCAAACCAGGCTCATAAATTGGTGAAACCCCGTCCTTTAGTAAGCGAATTTTCTCCTGATTGGTATCGATGCAGCAAACGGTGTGACCGATCTCGGCAAAGCATGTTCCGGTTACCAAGCCAACATAGCCTGTTCCAACCATAGTGATCCGCATTTTCGGCTTTCTCCTCATCCCTCATGTGGTTTGAGCTAAACAGTTTAATCCAGCGAGCCTACAATAATCCTCTCTGAGGTTCAACCGTCCATTCGATGTGGAACACCAGGATTATTGTCCTCTGATATTATTATTATATTTCTTAAATCGCCCCCGCTAGACCAAGGGAGTGATTTCACTTTGCCTTCCTTGTTAAGGATGTATTGTGGTAACGGTCAGGATCCGAACAGTGAGGCGAGCCATGAACCTATGCCAGGTTACGATTAGACATAAACAATCCAATTGCGCTTACCAGATCCGCCGGGGGCTAGGGTTCCAAGCTTTGGGAAAAAAGTACAAAACACCGCTGGAATTTGACTGCCGCAAAGCAGATTGCGGTATTTGCATCATTAAGGTGCGTGCCCATTCTGAGCACCTAAGTGCCCCAACCCAGGTCGAAGCCGACTTTCTTAGGGCGATGCGCGCTGATCCTGACGAGCGCCTCGCCTGCCAGTGCCGTATCATGGGCGAGGTTGATGTTGAGGTTGAGGTCGAGCGCGAGGAAGCCGGCGAGGCCGGCGGCGCCG
>CAZOSN010000061.1:0-14600 GCA_964582405.1 uncultured Oligoflexales bacterium
ACGCGAGGGATGATCAAGAAGGAAGCTCCCCGAAATCAACAATCGATCAACCGCCCAAGACAATAGCAAAAAAAGTTTTTTGGGCTATGACCATTTTCTGGGGTTTTGACATGCGCAGCAATTTTCTGATCGTTTGGATTCTTGGATTTGTGGTCCCTCTATTTTCGACCGCCCATGGATTTGTCAAAGCCGAGGCCGGAATAGGCTATCGCAGCGCTACCTACACGGCAGCACCAGTCAAGGCAGACATCGCGGGCACCCTGCTTAGAATCGGCGCCCAGCTTGACCCAATTCCACTGTTTCCTGCTTCTGTAGGACTAAGCATCGCCAAATTCGACCTGGGGAAAAAGGTTGACTATGTTGATAAGTGCGACGGCATGGAATACAGCCTCGATGGCAAAGCCTGGTTGCCATTTATTCCCGTGATCACTCCCTTTGCGCGCCTGTCTTACGTATTTATGGGTAGCTATCACCTCGATGCGTCTCTTGGCGGAATAAGTCAGAAAACTAAATATAATATCAAGGGCTTAAACTGGGGGTTGGGTGCCGAATGGAAATTTGCCCCGATTTTGGCAGCCTTTGCCGAATTAGATTTCGGCGCCTTCAACCTTCCGGTAGACGAACAAACCATTGCTGGTGTAAAGCAACCCAACGCCCGATCGGCTGATTTTAACACCCAGGATTTAATTGTTGGCATTAATTTAAGTATCTAATTTTAATTACTATTTTTCAGGAACATCAACCGTAACCCAATCGCGGCACCGCGCACGGGGCTAAAGTTTTTGCCTTTGGCTCCGATAAGGACGGTGGCAATAGATAGGGGAGTGCAGCCATGATAGATCTTTTCAAAAAAACTCAAAACCTACGAAAAGCTCGCAACGCAGAGATACTGCGTAAACTCGACAATGGCGAATCAATCTCAAGCTTCAATAGCCAGTCTAGTTGGTTTCCGCCGCGTCCAGTCATCGAAAAAGACCCGACCGCCGTGAAACGGCTCTATGGAGCCAAACCAGACAAACGCCTATCGCACAGCGACGAGCGCTTGGATACAGAATCGATCTCAAACCAAGCCAGTCGGCCGATTCGATTGGTCTAGTGTGGTGACGATTCATCTATAACACATTGAAAATATAGTAAATATTCCCCGTCTTACTTAAGTTCCTGAGTTCCCTGTCAAAATAAAGTGAACTCAGGAAACAAGGGAGGACAGGAAAACAAAACGTCTAAATTCGCTCAAGCGACACGATTCCCTCGAACGTTACGTTTTCTAGGTGATCGCCGTTTTCCCAGCGCTGCATGTTAGCCTGCCCCGAGATCAACTCCCCCACTGGAATCACACGATTGGATTCAAGGGTATCCTCCGCGTAAAAGCGCAGCACTGTACCGGACATATAATCCGCCGACTCCACAAGGGCAACAGTGCCTCGCTTGACAAACCTGGGCTCTCTTATGACTTCCGTATTCTCATGGTCCATCGAACCTGCCACATGGAGAGTTACATTGGAGATAGTAGAACGCTCAATCTCACCCTTGCTCCACGCGCTCGCATCGCGGTAGAGCTGAGCTGCGAGCGACGGGAACTTGTCAGTAAATCGCATTGAAACGGACCCATGAGTGAACTGGAGAGTCACAACCGCTTGCTGCGCATCTTTAATCTCTCGCTCCGATACAGCGAAGGATTCGCCGGAAGGCCTAGGTGCGGGAACAGGTAATGGGCCTTTGTTTTGCTTGTAAAGAAAAATCCCTCGCCTTTGAACGGACGGATTCGGATCGACTGCGGCCTGGTAATAAAAATTTACAAAAGACGAGGCCCCAACCTCAGCCATAAGGTCTAGCAGCTTAAGACGCAACCCGGCGTATTCCGATTGCCTGAACCTCCTGTAGGCTTGGACGACGGCTCCATCAAATTCCTTTTGACCTTTCAACAGAAGCAGCGCACACCAGGCCTCTTGGTCACTTCCTGATGCCGCAAGATTCGCCAAAACCTTGACCGGAATTCCGCGCCCTGCCCCGCGCTGAAGCCATGCTTTAATACAACGCAAGCGATCGACGTCACTTAACGCAGTGACCTCCAATTCCGCCTGAACTTCATCCGCACCGTGACGGGCCAAAGTCAAAATTGCTGCGGATTTCACCGCACCGTCGTGAGTTGACCGAGCTAGTCGCAAAAGTGTTGTGCTGCTCTCCTGCAGATTCCCTGGTGCCAAGGCCAACCAAGCAGCCCAGGCCGACTCCTTAACCCAAGATGAAGGATGGTTAAGCGCACAATGCAACGCAAAGGCTAGCTCCCCTGGATCTGAACTCTTAATGCGCGCCATATAGCTAAGCAGAGCCACAAGCTCAAATGCACTAAACTGTGAACGATCCCGCTTTGACAAAGCTGCCGCAAGGTTGGGACCAATTGGAGTTGGTTCTGAAAACAACCGTGCGAAAAAATAATAGCGTTGCTTGTCGTTCCCAAGGTCGATACCTTCCAGAAGCGAAAGCGGGACAACTGTTATGAGGCTTTCAAAACCAGGCAGATTCAACTTCTGAGCCAGAGGCTGC
This sequence comes from uncultured Oligoflexales bacterium, assembly GCA_964582405.1. Classification (GTDB taxonomy): domain Bacteria; phylum Bdellovibrionota_B; class Oligoflexia; order Oligoflexales; family Oligoflexaceae; genus CAZOSN01. The sequence continues at coordinate 2,548 of CAZOSN010000061.1, forward strand.
CAGGCGCTCGCATCGGGATGAAGTGCACCCGAAGAAAGCAGAGCTACGATGGGTTCAATCGCATGCTTCTCTTCGGTCAGTCCAAGAATCATTGAGCTCAAAGCCTCATCTTTGATAGTCCTGGTGCCATTCCCGGCCCAAATCGTGAGCCCCTCAATTGCCCACAGCTTGTCCTCAGAAAAGGGTTTCTCCAAGATCTTTGCCTTTAGAATCGCTAGGGAAACATCATCACCACAGGCTCCAAGACTTGCGTAAAGATCGCGGCGCGTCGAGCTAGGGTTAGACCTAGCAAGTGTTACAGATATCTCCCCGTAACTAAGTCCGCAAAGGGAAGCATCAGCAGCCTGACAGAGTTCAGGAAAGCACAAAATGGCAAATGGCAGGATGAGATGAAGCCTCATACGCAGAACCTTTCACGTTGTTGTCATTTTGAGTATCAAACAATTTAACATCAACGGCAATATTCGCAAGGCAAGATGCCGGTAAACGCGCGGAGGAACCGTTTCGACAGGCTCGATCAAAGGTCGGCCGGTCAGCTGAAAATTCTGATCAGATCGTCAGGACATTTGAGTCCGTATCGAAATAATTATAATGATATCGACGTATTATATACCAACAAGAGTACGAGACTCAAATTTCAAGCTGCTGTTTTCATTTAATCAAACCTCGCTTTTTTCCGAAACAACAAATAACGCTGGTCGCGGGGATCAGCGTTATTGGGTTTCACTCAAAGGGAGATCGAAGTTATGTGGAATCATTTTTTCGACACTTTAAATGAACATGTAAACCAAATCTCAGGCCACGACTATGATCCTTACGATATTGGTCTCACTCTGCCCCTGGAAAACTTTTTCTACGTTCCGCTTCAGATTAGAAAACCTACGGCCAAACCAAGAATCCTACTTGTCGATGATGATGCATCCTTCTGCAAGATCATGGAGCAAACAGCGCGGCTCCACGATATCATGCTCAGTTCCTGCACTTCTTCGGACGAGTTTATAAATTTTAAAACCATGGATTTTGAAGTGGTTCTTATGGACTACGACCTGGGTGCCGTCACAGGAATCGAACTTTCCGAATTCATGGAAACAAACTTTGCCGCAGAAACGCCTGTTATCCTTTTGAGTCAATCGACTAAGGCAAGTTCTAAGATCTGGCCGCACTCTATTTGTTGGTTCATCCACAAGGACGAAGGTCCAAATGCGATTTTAAATCTAACTTCGGATCTCTATCAAAGCTTTCGCTCGGAGCCTAGCAAGATAAAAGGCAGGCACTGGATCAAACAATTTTTAAAGGGGGACCTAGCATGAATACCAACAAACACACCAAAAAAAACCGCTATATTTTGATCGATGATGATCCATTTTATCGCGCCATTATTTTACGGGTCGCGAAAAACGATGGCATCGAGGTCGATGTGTTTGAATCTTTGATGGATCTTGGTTCAATTGGGCTTTTAGGGCAATATGATTCGGCAATCGTAGACTACGATCTAGGTTCGTGGAACGGCCTCGAAATAGCCGAATATCTTGCGGCGCTATTCGGTGACATACCGATGATACTCGTCAGCGAGAAGAAGAGAGAACCAGAGAAGGCTTCTGCCTGGCCAAAGAGTATCAAAAAGTTTATCAAGAAGGGGGAAGGCTATAGCTATGTCCTAGCCGAGGCAAAAAGGTTTGGCGAGGCCTAGTGTGGTGAATCAGTAATTTCCTACATAATTGAACCCCATCTGACGGAGAACCTCTGCGTTGCTCCTCGATCATTTATTCCCGATAAACTCACTCGTCGCGCCTTGATCTTCTCCATCACCTGGAGTTCAATTATGTAGGAAATTACTGATTCACCACACTAGACGCGACTTCATTTGAGAAACCAATAGCCCCCATTGTCGGAGTTGGTCTTCGTAAAAAAAAGAGGTATGCTGATAAAGCGAAATTTAAATAGGGGGTTTAGCATGTGGTTTGTTCCGCTTTCAATACTCGCTGGCTTTTTGGTGTCTGCCGCTGCAAGGGCGGAGGCATGTCTAGATGAAGTAACCTGGTACACACGCACCCCCGGCCAGTACACCGACGTTGAACACCCAGAAAAAAAAGATGAGCGCAAACTGATCCTTGACAATAAAAAGCAGCAGCGCGTGAAGATGAACGATGTTCAATACGAAGCTATGGTCGATGTCACGGGGTATCGATTTACCGATTTGGCCGCCATGAACGACTTCGCAAAGCATGGGGATACCGCGCTGCTTCACTTCGGCAATGGAATGGTCATTCCCCACAGCCTAAGCGATACCGCCTACAACACCCAACTCGACCTTTTTGTAGCCTGTGGCTATTTCGATGGCGGCCGCGCCGCACCATTCCCTCGTGCTGACCGATCAGTCCCGGAATACCGTGACCCAAAACCAGTCACTTTCAGGCAAAACAAAATCGTCGTCAAAACCAAGATGCACCCGCTTCATCAATACCCTGATCGTTCAGGCTTCACACCCTGGCGGCATGCCGATTCCCTCGTAGCCATTGAGATCGTGACCATGGTGCCTTATTTTGCCCAATTCGCGCCCAGCGACCAATCGCTCGGCGACGGCCTTGGAGTGTACATGAGCCGTTGCCAGTACTGTCACGGCCTTCGCAAAATTGGCGCAAGTTTCGGCTGGAATTTTACCGGCCCGTGGCCGCTGCATGTCAGGCGCGATGTTGATTCCCTATTGGCCCAGGTTAAAAACGACAACCCAAGGGCATTTGAAACGGGTTCGGTCATGCCTCACCAGAAAGATATAAGCTTGACCGAAGTGCAGTCCCTCTGGAAATTTGTTAGGCACATGTCCGAACGCCCAAGCCTGAATAGCTATGAGCCACCGCGCTAGCGGGCTGCCAACACCCCAAAGTCAGCGAGGGTCTTGTTTTTCAGGCGTTAAGGCTCTCGGTGCGCGCATCTTTTCGCGACACTTAAGGCTCTAAGAATTGCCCCCATACGCATCACCTTGCGCCATCCTATTCCGGCCGGCATCCGCATTTCTGCGCGAATTCTGCCTCCGGCTCTTTTTTAGACCGAGAAAAACATCACATAAAAATACAATAATATCAATGTATTATAAAATTTATTAAAATATCAAGTTCGGAACGCCGATGACAAAGTCAGTCTGTGAGGAGGGCTAAGTCATGAACCGAATTTTCCCATCAGGTCGATCAATAAGCATTGGTATCTATCTCCGTTTCGCAATCCTGATTGTGAGTCTTGCGGGATGCGATGGCAAGTCGATTATGAAAACCGCAGGAATCTCCAAAATTGATAAAAATTCGGCACCCAAGGCGGTCAGCAGCCTGGCTCTTTCTTTTAAAGTCATCGAAGATATCAAGCTTTCGCTGATCGAAAATGGTTTTACCGAAAACCAGGCTGCAGCGGTAGCGAGCGGTGCTCTGGCTGGTCTGTCGAACGTATCCTCATCAAATACGACCACTGGTCTGCGGCTTGCCGAAACCGACACAGAACCTGTACTAAAAGACCTTTTGCCCGAGGCAATCAAGGGAGGATTTGCCGCAATGAACGATCCCTCCTTGGGAATGAGCAATGAAGCCAAGGTTACTGCGATGGGACTTTTTACTCAAGCCTGCGTGGGCTCATTAGCCGATAAAATGTCGGACTTGGATAGCGACACAAAGGATAGCATGCCAGGTATTGTGGCCGCCGCGGCAGTGGGTTCACTCGATGAGGCCGGATTAACGGGAACTGATATCAATGCTGGGATTTCAACTATCATGACTCAAACTGTAGCTAATCTCGAGAAAGCCGGCTTTGGGCAGGACTCGATGAAAAGCGTTGTTACCAAACTCGCAAAATCAACCGTCGTGGGGCTGAAAAACTCGGGCTTATCATCTGAGAACGCGGGAGATGCTCTGCGCGATATGGTGGGCGCTAGCATTTCTGCTTTGCCCAGAACTGGCTTTGCTATAGAAAACCTCGATGTGCTGGTCGCTCCAATGGTGAACGAAGCCGTCGCCGGGATGAATTTTTTGGGAATGACCTCGACCAGCCAAATCCAGACGACCATCGGCAATATTGTCGGAGGCGCGGTTAAAGCCTTGCCCAATCAGGCTAGCGATGCGACACAAATGCAGAAGCTTGTCACAAGCTGCGTTCAGGGCGCTATGTTGGGTGCACGCAGCAGCCTAAACGCTGGCACAAACGCTGGCACAAACGCTGGCACAAAAGTGCAGAATTTGATGGCTGAGATAATGAAACCGGCGATCTCAAATTTGGGCGTCCTAGGAATATCGAGTGCGGCCGATATACAAACGATCACGGCAGGGATTACCTCGGATGCGATTGGCTATTTTGGTTCTGTGGGTGTAACCGATGCATCCGCTCTCAAAACTGCTTCCCAGGGACTTGCGTCGGGAGCGCTAACAGGGTTGGCTTCGCTGCGCAACAACGGTAAAATCAGCACCTCGGATGTCGCGAGCGCGACTAAGATGGTGTCCGAAAAAAGTGTCGATGCGCTCTATGCGCAAACCAAATTCCTCGGTATCCAGGCCGAGATGGGATCTGTCTCGACCAGTTTGGCAACGGGTATGGTGCAGGGCCTATCAGCTGCAGGCTGGCAGTCAAGTGATATCTCAGGGGTCTCCGTAAGCATCAGCCAGGGGATGTCGGCGGCGATGACCAAAACTCCTGAGCTAAATGGAGCAATCAGTATCTCTCAGGTTAACTCAACAATAAATACCACCTTTGCGTCTGTGTCACCGGGATCACCAACGGCAATTCCCACGTCTTTTCAGCCCGCTGGAATTGGCATTCAGATCAATGCCAACAGCCCGTACACTGGTAATCGCAGTGTCAACCTTAATTTAAACGCGCCAGATGCAACCCAAATGTACATCACCAACAAAGATGGCTGTAACGAAGACGGCATCTGGGAGCCGTATCAGACTTTGCGCGGGTGGCTCTTGACTGACGGCGGCGGGATCAAGCGCGTCTTTGCAAAATTTCGAAACGGCAGCGGTCTCGAATCCGGCTGCACATCCGACGATATTCAATTTAATGTCCAAGGTAACGGATCGATTATGATCAACGGCGGAGCGACTTTGACCAATTCCACAACAGCCACCGTTATGTTTTCAGCGGGAGACGCGACGCAGGTCATCTGGACTGTGAACGACGAGTCGGCCTGCAAGAACGGCACCAACTGGGTAGCGATGCCCATCACGCCCCAAGCCATAGCACTCACAGCTGATGCAACGAATTGGGTGTATGCCAAGTTTAAAAACGCTCAGGAAAATGTATCTGCCTGCAGTTCGGCATCGATCACTCATGCGACGCCTCCTCCTGGACCCAATGTCCTGAAGGTCGAGTATGTCGGAGGACCGGCGGCCTATGGTAAGGCGGGCACAAGCTATGATGCCAAGGTGACTTTTTCGGAGTCGGTCATTGTCACCGGTAGCCCAACGATCCCCTTGAATTCGGATATGACGGCGAACCTAACCTACACGGGGGGGTCTGGCACAACCTATTTATATTTCCAGTATACCGTGGGCGCCACCGATTCCACAGGCCCGGTTTACCTCGCCACAACGGGTAATATCGCGTTGACCGGCGGTGCCACGATCAAGAATAGTTCGGGAACAGATGCCAACCTCACCTTGCCAAGTACTCCCAACTCACTGGCGGACTCCGCCAACATAAAAATCGACACAACACCGCCCTCTACGCCTTCTGGTGTGACTTTTGCCTCGCCGATGACAGTCGGTTTGGAGGCCTCTATGTCCTGGACCGCAGGTTCTGATGGCTCGGGCAGCGGGATTCTCCAATACAATTTCAAACTTTCGCCGACGAATGACTGCCTCGGATCCGTGCAACCTGGTTCAATCAGCAGTCCCGGGTCAACGGCGTCGTTTTCGGCGTTAACCCCAGGAAATACCTACTACGGCTGCGTTCAAGCTCAGGATGCAGCCGGGAATACCTCCAATTTCGTTGCATCGCCCGGGACCATTTTTGTCGTGAACAGCCATGGAAATATCACCTTTACCGCAGGCCAGGCCGCAGCAACCAGCGTTCCAGGAACCTCGCAGCCTTTCTCGGCCTCGCGGCGCATCATCAATATTTCCTCCGGAGCAGGATCGAGCACGCTGACACTTGGCTCTCCTCCGGCTTTAGGGGCAAACGATTTTATAGTGAATGATGAAGTTATGTGGATAGTACTCGGATCGTCGCCAACGGCAGGCTGTGCAAGCGACATAGGTGAGTATGGATTTGCCGCGGTAACTTCGGTAAATACTGGCACCTCCCAGGTAGTCATAACCCCTGATATAAGCAGCGTGGCTTCGCCATCCAACCTGGGAGGCGCAGGAACGTCGGGCACCTTCTGCCTCATTCAGCTCGTTCGCGTGCCGCACTTCGGCCAGCTGAACCTCGGGAGCCAGACGCTAACGGCGGACAATTTTTCGTACGGGGCGGGTACTGGGGGAGTTTTAGCATTTCGGGCGAGATCGGTGTTGGGATCTGCGGGCAGTACAATCAGTGCGTCGGCAGCCGGATTTAGCGGCGGTACCACCTCATTGAGACAGGGTGCTTCGGTTAAGCTAGACTCAGCTGGGAATTCGGCGAATGCCAATGCTGGAGCTGGAGCCACGACATCAGGCAATGGCGGCGGCGGTGGGGGTAATATCGGTTTGGGCGGACAGGGGCAGGGCTCCATTGCGGGGGGGAGCTCGATGTATCAGGTCGTAGGGTCGCCAACACCAGCAACGGGGCCTTACTATTGTACAGGCTCCCCCGCAGCCTGCGATCCTGCTTATCACTTATTTATGGGTGGTGGGGGCGGCGCTAGTCAGTTCTTCGCTGGTGGCAATGGTGGTGGCATTATCTATGCCTCGGTCGGCGCCCTGGGCACTAGCTCATCAGACTCCTTGATGTTTAAAGCTGACGGCGGTCAAGGTACCCTCTCAGGAAGCCAAGATGGATCTGGCGGCGGCGGGGGAGGTAGTATTCTGATTAAGACCAAGACGATTCAGGTAAATTCGCTGAGCACATCCGCCCAGGGCGGCAGCAATTCGTCTGGACCAGCGCCCACAGCAAGAGGCGGCTCGGGCGGCGGCGGATTGATCAAGATCGTGCGAACCTCGTCCTGCACGGCAACGACGGTTGCCACATCAGTGCTGGCTGGCGTGTTTAGTGCAGGATCGGGGGGGGGCGCCACGCCAGGTGCTAACGGATCATCGACTGAGGACATCCCATTTGCTTGCACCCCCTAACCCGGGGGGGGGCCTTTTTTTCTGATCCGTCGGGAAAAGACTATCGAGCATTTGGAACAGAACCCTTTCTAACCCGAATCGTCGCCGCATCGTGTTTTGTTCAGAACGCGACCTGAGGGCAAATCTCCATTTTCACATTGTTGTCCCTAGCTTGATGAACTAATCTAACTTTCCGTCAAGCGCACAAAAGGTAAGAGCCGATGGATCATCCTAAAAATGCCATCATCACCGGAGCATCGAGCGGCATCGGCAAAGAGCTTGCTAAACAGCTCGCCGGGGCCAAGATCAATTTGGGTTTGATCGCACGGCGCAAAGACGAGCTTATGGCACTCAAACGCGAGATCGAGGCTCTTCACGGCGTGCGCGTCGTGATCCATGCCTCAGACGTAACCGACCGAGAGGCTTGTGCCTCTGCTGTGGCAAGCATCGAAGCTGAGTTAGGACCCACAGATCTTCTGATTGCAAACGCGGGGGTAAGCAAGACTATTCCTGCGAAGCGATTTGATCTTAGCAGCGCGCGTTCCATCTATGAGACCAATATCTTTGGTGTGCTTCATTGTCTGGCTCCCGTACTACCCGGCATGATCCATCGCAGAAAGGGCCACATTGTTGTGATCTCAAGTCTTGCCGGATTTGTCGCGCTTTCGGGTTCGTCCGTCTACTGCGCGACCAAGGCTGCGCTGAACTCACAAATGGAAGGATTGAGTTACGAACTGAGAGCCTACAACATCAAAACGACGATCGCCTGCCCAGGTTTTGTCAAAACCGCCATGACAGATCGGCAAAAGTTTTTACCGTTTGCGCTATCCGCTGAAGACGCGGCCCGTCGTATCATTAGAGCCATGCATGGCAAGAGACTTTATGCCCCTTTCCCATGGCGGATGTATGCCCTAGTTAGATTCGCTGCCGCATTACCGCCGTGGATTAAAGCCTTTGCGCTTAGCTCGACTTCGGCCCTTAAGGTCGACAAAAAGGGCCGAAGTCGAGCTTAGAGCCTGTTTAAAAAGGCGCGGGGCAAAGGTTAGCCGGTACCGCATGCCGCAGTCGGCACCAAGCATCCCGCAGACAGATAAAAAGAATCAAAACATCCTAATGCCAAATATCCCAAAGGGTTTTACCAAGAAGCAAAGTTAGCACGGCATAAAAAGCTGGCTTGACCACAATATTGCCGCGATGGATCACCACTCCACTCCCGAACCAATTGCCAACCACAGAAGCCACCATGCCGACGATGGCGACGGGCCAGTATATTTTGCCCGAGCTACCAAAATAAAGCACGGCGCCGATATTAGAAGCATAGTTTAAGATTCGGCCATTGCTACTCGCCTCGGCAAAGGACAGTCCAAAAATGCTCACCAGAGCGACAAGAAAAAAAGTTCCCGTGCAGGGTCCAAAGAAACCATCGTACATCCCGATAGTAAAACCTACGACACAAGCGATTTGGCGCGCGCGGGGAGTGACGACGAAATCGGATTCAAGCGGCGCTGTTTTTGCGGCCCGGCGTCCCAAATAAAGAGCGAGAGGGACCAGTAGGATGATGATTCCTACCATGGATTCGCGGTTTTGAATGCGGGAAGCCAAAGCGCCGAAAATAGCGCCACACACGGCAAATCCCAACCCGGGGAGGACGAGTTTCCAGTTCACCTTGCCGGTGTATATATATCGGCTTACAGCGATTGTGGTGCCCAATGAGCTTACGGCCTTATTGGTGCCGAGGATATAATTTTGCGGAAGCCCGAGGGCTAGGTAGCATGGGATCGTGAGCAGTCCACCCCCGCCTGCAATTGCATCGACAAAACCCGCAAAGCCAATCACGAGGAAAAGTGTTGAGTACTGAACGAGATCAAATTCCAAGCCTAGTTTTCCCATCCGAGGTCTGTGGCTTTGACGGCCCCTTCGCGTAAGATCCTGTGACTGCCATCGGCACTAACCACAATCAAAGTCGAAGGAAGCCCTACGCTGGGAGCGCCGAGACCCGTGTCGGCATAACCAAACTCATAGCTGCGAACAAATTGAGCGGCGGCTGTCCAGTCGCGAATAGGAGGTTCGCCCTTGAGGTTGACGCTGGTCGAAGGCAGGGGCCATGTGGCCGTTGCTAAGACCTCGGAATACCAATTGGCCTCGGGAGCGAGTGCCGGGGCTCGAAGTCCGAGCATGCCGTCGCGGCTAAGCAGGCATGCGGGCGCGGACGGTGCGGCTCGCCAAATGACACTTAAGGGCGCAGGCCACAATTTCGCGAGCCGTTCTTCCCATACAAATGGTAAGGGCTGCCAAAATCGTTTGGCCTGCTCAAGATTGCAGACGAGACCAATCAACCCCGAGCCGATTTTTTGTCCTTTGATCGCCTCAAGATTCGCGGCCGCCGCGCCATTGGTTGGATCAAAGGTCAGCCCAGGGAGTGAATCGGTAGGATGAAGGCAGACCTTGCCATCAACCAAAGCCTTCCAAAAGCTCTTGGCGCGTGGATTCATCACCCGAGCCTCAGATTGACGATATCGGTGAGCTTGGCGCTGAGATCAGCATCAATCAACACCTCACCATGCGAGGGGACAAGGATGGTGGGGTTCTGTAGGCTGATTTCGCGCAGAACCCAGGCCCTGAAATCTCTACGATTCTTGACCAGCCACCATTTGACAAGTGCCGAGATCCGAAGGCCAGGCGCCGAGCTAAAAAGCTTTTGCAGCGTGCGCGCGATCATATGGTTGGAATATCGGGCGAGGTTAAAAAACGTGTCGCAGGTAATCCAAACCTTGTCCCGGTCAATGGGACCTGATATCCAAACTTCACCCCAACGTTCGGCTTCGGGAAAGACAAAACCGAACCCTTCGGGCAGCCTTGGTTGGGTGTCTTCGAGCACAAGCGGCGCAAGTCCCAGCTTGGTCAGGCGAGGCGCCGCCTTGCGTGCGCAATAGATCTTAGACCCTGGATAGCGTTCGCTCCAAGGTTTTGCGCCGAGGTTGTGAAAGGCATTGGGCAGCACCAATGAGATTTTTTCGGCATCGGGAAACGCAGATGAAAACGAGTCGAGATTATCACCACCCGGACTATAGACAACCCATTCATCTTGCGCGACCTTGAGCGCGACGCTGCGTGAAATAAAATTTGGTACAAAATACCTGGCATGCCAGATCGTTTGAGTCTCACCTATGACGGTCCATGGAGTTTTCGTATTTTCAGACATGTGCTGAGCCTTTGAGGTTCTCTACCTGGATGTATTGTTGGGATTTGCAGCATCGCTGCCGTTTCATAGACATGGTTTGATACACTATATCACCTGCGTGACCAACGTAAAACAGCCCACGATCAAAACAAACCAACCAAATGCTACTTTCAATCCTGCAGGAGGGATCCTCTTTGCGAGCTTCATTCCAAATTCGAGTCCAATGGCTCCAATGCAGGTCGTTACAGCCAAGAAAAACCAATCGATCTTAACCGCAGCGATAAGGTCGCTAACAAATGCTGATGTGGAATTGGTAGCAATGATAAAGATCGAGGTGGGCACAGCGCTGGCCATCGGCATGCCGGCGAGAACGACCAAAGACGGGATGATCAAGAATCCGCCGCCAGCGCCGACAAATCCTGCGATAAAACCTACAGCAAGTCCGAGGCCCGCAATTTTGAGATTGCTACCCCGAGCAGACTCGGTAGCACCGACCGAAACCTGCTGTGGACGGATCATGGAGACTGAGGCGGCCAGCATCACCAAAGCAAACGACACCATGATGATCTGATCTTTGGATACCGTAAACTTGGCAAACTCTGCCGCCGTATTTGGAATCAAGGGCAAGACTATTCGTCGAGCAAGCTGCGTGCCCAAAACCGAAGGAATCAAAAACTTAATTCCCGTGCGGTAATCGACAAGTTTCTGCCTATGATAACGCCAAACACCAAATAAAGTCGTTGTCGCCACGATGCACAAAGAGTAGGTGGTCGCATCCAAAGGCGATAGACCAAATAGAAACACGAGAATGGGCATGGTCAAAATTGCCCCACCTCCGCCCATAAGCCCCAACACGAGGCCCACCCCAAACATCGCGACATAACCCAGTGCGATCAAATTCGACTCCTCGACTTTGGATTTGGTGCCCGCCTCAAAAATGTCCTCCAAGAGATCGCCTTGTTAAAACCAAATACTGACCCTTTTAAACAGGCCCTATCCTGATCCGTTTCAAAACAGGCACTTAGTGAAGCGGTGCCGTCGAGCGTCCTTTTTGAATGGAGGAGCCATTTGAGCTCACAGTCCTCGCAGTCACCGCCGCGTTCCAAATCTTGTACAAGAAAATACCGCCTACCATGCTTGCCACAAAAACAACGACCTCGCTTCGTAAAGTAACTAGCCCGACCAGTGCTGGACCAGGACAGAAACCGCCTAAACCCCAGCCCGCACCGAAAATTGCAGCGCCAAAAACCAGCCGCCAATCAATCTCTCGACGCGACGGGACCTGAAATTTTGGTGCTAAAACAGGTCCCGATCGTCTCATGATCAACCGATAGCTCACGGCATGGACGGCGATGGCACCCACCATGACAAACAGCAGGCTCGGGTCCCACTGGCCAGCAATGTCAAGAAATCCGATAATTTTGGACGGCAAGGTCATCCCTGAGATCCCAAGGCCCAGTCCAAACAGCAGTGCGGCGAGGAATGCCGCTAAAACTCTAGGCATAACGACCTCCAAAAAACTGAAATAGCCAGACAGTCACAATCCCAGTTCCGATGAACGTGGCTGTGGCGATCAAGGACCGGCGGGACCACCGGCTGATTCCGCACACGCCATGCCCGCTCGTGCAGCCGCTTCCCAATTGAGT
>CAZOSN010000061.1:14610-23770 GCA_964582405.1 uncultured Oligoflexales bacterium
ATGAGCACTTGGTAGAGCTCCAACTAAAAGCTCTGGGGCAGCAAACAAAAAAATAATCCCAGAGCCCAAGAGGCCCAAAATCGCTGCAAACCTCCAGCTGCGTTCTTCCCCATGAGAATCGAACATACCAGCAAAAATGCCGCTGATTCCAAAAACCCTACCATTCAGTAGCAGCAGTAATGACGCTGCTAACCCGATTAAGATGCCCCCTAGAAGGGCGCTAAAAATCGCATCAAATTGCATACGATGTCCTCCATGTTGCTAATCTAAGCTTTTGAAGCCAGAGCCACTATTGCCTTCATGCTTGATCTCCTTTTACCTTGCCTAGGTCAATGTTGCGTCCGCCACGGTGAATGTGATTGGCCGACCTTTGGTCGGTGGGAAATAGAATCATCTCGGCCACATTAACATGGGCTGGACGCAGAGTGCTCCACAGCACAGCCTCGGCCACGTCGCGACCGGATAGCGGCGTAAAATCTGCGTAGACCTTTGACGCCCGATCTGCATCGCCAAACCGGACGAGGCTAAATTCGGTCTCGACAGCACCGGGGTCGATCGAAGTCACACGGATCTTAGTTCCCAAAAGATCAAGTGCCAGTGATTTGGTCAAGGCCCTTACCGCGTGCTTGGTCGCGGCATAGACATTGCCGCCAGGATAGCATTCGTGCCCAGCAATGGAGCCGATATTGACAATGTGCCCAGAATTTTTTGCGATCATGAGCGGCAGAACAGCGCGCGTCATGTATAGAAGACCCTTGACGTTGGTATCGATCATGCGCTCAAAATTTGCGATCGCACCATCCTGCAATTTATCCATCGATAGGCTAAGGCCCGCATTATTAACAAGAACGCCGATATCCCGCCATGCTGGATCCAGGGAAGCCACAAAATTTGCCACCGCATCGGCATCGCGAACATCGAGTGCATGGGTCAAAATCTTGTTGCCATGCTGCGCGCTAAGCCTTTCTTTTAATTCGTGAAGGCGGTCTTCGCGGCGAGCTAGCAGCAAAAGTGTTGCTTTGGCCTCGCTAAAAGCCTCTGCACACGCGAGACCGATGCCGCTTGAAGCCCCCGTGATCAGCACCACTTCCCCTGGCTGCATCGAACTCCTCTCGTTATCGAAACCAAATTTTTTTGATCACAAATGGTGCCGCCAACAGACCAATACCGATCGCAATCTCGGTGGTCATGTCGTGCACGGCGTAACCATACCCCATAAGGATTAGCCCCACAAAGCCAAACCAAAAATCCGGGCGACGCCTACCGTAGGTAAAATACACATAGCCTAACCCTGAGAAAAAAATGGTAGGGATCCACCTGACGACATCGATTTGCATGCCTCTCTCCTTATGACCGCATGACCATACAAGCAATTTTCTACAAGTTCTGCCTAAAATTTGTTAGCCTCAGAGCTTTGTGGACCATCCAAGAGGTTTCCCATGCAAAAAGATCCTATACACTGGCGATACCCCGCCATTCAACCCTATCGTACCGGCCGGCTCAAAGTATCCGAACTCCATGACCTTTACTGGGAAGAGTCCGGTAATCCCAAGGGCAAGCCCGTGGTTTTTCTCCACGGCGGCCCGGGTGCCGGAACAGACGAAAAACAACGCACTTTTTTCGACCCGGAGCTGTACCGAATTGTCCTTTTTGACCAACGCGGGTCCGGTAAAAGCACTCCCTTCGCGTCGCTTGAGGACAACACGACCTGGCACCTTGTCCAGGACATCGAGGCTGTCCGAGTGCATTTAGGTATCGACCGCTGGCAGGTGTTTGGCGGCTCCTGGGGAAGCACCTTGGCTCTCGCCTATGCCGAGACTCATCCGGATCGAGTTACTGAACTCGTGCTTCGCGGTATTTTTTTGCTGCGCGAGCAGGAAATCCGGTGGTTCTACCAGGAGGGGGCTCATATGATTTACCCAGATGCTTGGGAAGCTTACCTCAACGCCATCCCTAAGTCCGAGCATCATGATCTTGTGGGAGCTTACTACAAACGCTTGACCTCTAGCGACAAAGCTACTCAACTTGCCGCGGCTAAAGCTTGGAGCATTTGGGAGGGATCGACGAGCAAGCTTCTTCCCGATCCTTCGATGGTTGATCGGTTTGGTGCCGATGAATTTGCCTTAGCTTTTGCCCGCATCGAATGTCACTATTTTACCAATAAGGGCTTCTTCCGCGAAGATGGCCAGCTCCTTAAGGACGTGAGCAAGATTAGGCATATCCCAACGGTGATCGTCCAGGGCCGATACGACGTCGTTTGCCCCATCGCGAGCGCCTGGGCCCTGCACCGCGCATTTCCTGAGGCAGAGCTGATGATCGTGCCGGATGCTGGCCACGCGGCGTTCGAAGCTGGAATTTCACGGGCATTGGTCGCAGCAACGGATCGGTTTGCTGAGAGAGGGTGAAATTAGCCTTGAGGCGTTAAATCAACGGAGGCGCGCACGCCCCCGACCAAACGCATCAAGGCAAGTCAGTTCCCCGGCGCAACCTTCGAAGCAGTCGCCCACAATCGATCCCGCCAGAGTCGTGCCGCATGGATCGGGTCCGGGGCATAGAGGATGTTGCGTCCGACATTGGCGATGATCCTTTGCCCCAAGAGACCGATCAATCCGTCGGCATCGCCGCCTTGTGCTCCAAGGCCGGGCACCAAGACGAGGGCCTCCGGGCAGAGCTCCAGTATCGACTGGACCGCCTCTCTTGTGATGCTGTTGTTCTGCGAGGGCGCACCAATCACGATTCCCGGTGTTTGGCATCCTCCGACAAGCCTCGCAAAATGCTTGCTACCCGAATCGCCTTCGATAGACGCGGTGGCAAGCATGGTAAATTCTGGATTCGACATCCACACGAGCGTGATGAGACCAAGTCCCAGCGCACCGGCTGCGGTGTATGCCTCGACGACGTTGCCAGGAAAGGGCGAATACGTCGCCGCATCAAAGCCCTCGCTTGCGATTTGAAAAAACGCAGCGTCGTTGGTGCTACCGATGTCACAAACCTTGGCATCATCGACAGCAAGCATGTCGTGGGCATGAATCGCATCCGTTAGGGTTCGCCGCTCCGCTCCTGAAAGGTCTCGAAAATACTGCAGGTTGAGTTTCATCGCGGCGCAATAGGGCGCGAGCTTTTCGATCATTTCGAGGCAGAAGTCAACCTTGCGCAAACCTTCGCCAAGAGTATTCTGCTGCCTTTGACCATAGTGGGCGGGATCGAGGCCCACGCAGAGGATCGTTTTTTTTCTCGCCACAATGTCAAACCATCGTTTGTGCCAAGAAGTCATCAGTCCTCCCTAAGGGTCTGTCCATAAATGTTCCAGTCGAGCGGCATTACGCCAAATTCCGCAAACTCCCGATCGATCGCTGCTTTGAGCGAGCCCCCGATGCCTTGGCGTTTTGCGATCAATGGTATAAGCCCTGTCGCGTGACTCAACGCTCGGTACTCCACATCCGGTCCCAGCTCTTTTCGAATAGCCTCTGCAGCCGATAGCCCATCGGCGCGCTTCTGCATCCTATCTGTCAGACACAGCACGGCTCCTATTTCGAATCCCGCATTCTTCAGATTGAGGGCAAATTTGATCGTAGACCCCCCCGTGGTCATGGTGTCCTCGATAAGCAAAATTCGTCCTCGGGGGCTGCCGATCACCAAGCGATCACGGGGGTCGCCATGCTCTTTTGCTTGGGCGCGCGCCATGCTGATAACATGACTCTGAGGTCCAAAATGCCCGCTGGCCTTGGCCCACTTCATGGCGGCAACAATCGCAATCTTAGTCGCACCTTCGGGAATCCCAAGCCAGGTTTGGCAACCTGCGGCGGCGCTGGTTTTTGGCAGGCTTTCGACAATAATATCGGTCAGCCGATCTAGAAGAAAGGCATCGGCGGTAACTGTTCGCCAATTGACATAGAAATGGCTGTATCGGCCACTTTTGAGCAAAATCGGGGTATCGTGAAAACCCACGACCTCGTTTTCCATGATGAACTCATCTAACGACGCCATCGCAGGTCCCTCTTGCATCTAAAAAAGACAGAGAGATTTACCAAATTACGAGGTATTCGTCATCGGAAAGGTTTCAAACTACGGCGAGGTATCGGAAGCCAGGTATTTCAGCACAGCCTTGGCTAATCCGCGCCCCATCTCGCGGTGTCGGATTGCGGAGAAGAATTCGTTCGAACCTGGCACATGGCCGTAGGTAGATTCAAACGTCACAGCTAGGACCCGATCTTGAAACTGCCGCCAGAACCAGGTCTCAGGGTAGCTTTTTTCAAGGAAGAGCGGGTTGCTCTCTACAGGAAGCGCTGAGCGACCAAAGGCCATAAATTGAAACCAATAATCGGCCAGAGACTTTTGCTTGGCAAAAAGCGACCTTTCCTCCTCGCGATATTTTTGCGGATTCAGGCCAAAATGAGGTATGAAATGTGGATAAAACTCTGGTTCGCCATTGGTTGAATGAAGATTGAGAGCCACCTTGATCGGCGCCGGTCCACTCTGGAATTCGGTCATAAGGCGGGCCAAGGCTTGATTTTCAACTGGACTTTGGGGGGCCATCCGGATTGGATTTTCTGCATCAAAATGCCATAGTTCTTCGAGATTCTCGCTGCGCGCGTTGGTGCGATTGTTACCATTGATCACACCATCGACATTGTGCATGGGAACGATGGTCACAATATAATTTGCGAGTGCTTGAGTGGCATCGCTGCTGTGGATGAGATAGCTGATAAATCCTTCAAGCACAAAACTGGTGGCTGTTTCACCTGGATGGGTCCTGGCATGTAGGAAAACGCGCTTTTTACCAATCCCTTGGTCCTGCCCCAAAAAAGCCTTTGCAGACAAACTGATGCCCGACTGCGTGCGCGGCCTCGTGATCGAGATATAGGGAATCGAAACGCCAGAAGGTGATTTTCCGACCTCGCCCAGCTCCACCATAGGTTCGCCACGCAGCTGATCAAGATAGCCCTGCAGCCTCTGGTAGGAATAGGGCTCGCTGCGCGCGACAAAAACCTCGCCGCTCGAAAAACGCTTTTTGATAAGGAGATCAGGGCCCACCGAGACGACTTCCTGAGGCGCAAATTGGAGCCAGGTTTTTTGATCATACGAATAGACCGGAAGGTAATAGTGATTATGGCCTCGGGCCACAACCTTGATCGTGGTTTCGCGGTCAGTGGGAACTCCATTAAGTCCGACATACCACCAGGATTTGAATACGGGTGGCAGGCTGGAATTCTGGTTGTCGTTCCCGACGCGGATTTCAAAGTGTCCTGTCCCTAAAGAAGCGAGAAAACCCTGCGTCATCGAATCCTCGCCCTGAGCCCGAGGTGCAGCTATGCAAAGGGCTGCACCCCATACCAATGCTGCGATTTTTGCGATTTTCGCCATGCCTTAGTCCCCTCAGGTTGCCCAAGGGGTGTCGGCAGAAATTGTTAAAAATATACCAACTTAAATTTGATATAATAAAAAACAGCAGGGAAAAACGTCGTTAAAACAATTCGGTAAGATTTTTAAAAAAAACGCAAAACTATCGTCTGAATGCCTTCCTGCAGCGCGATTTCAACTGCAGACTTCCGCCAAACTTGGGCGAACTCCAAGGCAGAAATTTGCTCGAACCAAAAAAGGTGGCTAACCCGAGGCGTATGACTGTGTTGAAACCTGCAGGAGAACACAACGAATGGGGAGGATTTCGGGATTTATGGCAAAAAAACCGGGGCTCTATCCCATGGGATCCCACGGAATAGAGCCCCGCTTCGTTCGCAAGGGCAAATTTCTTAGAGGAAGTAGCTACCACCGATCATATAGGTCATGATCGAGGTTGAAGTCTTAGCAGACAAGTCGCCGCGCAGGTTATTGTCGCTATAAGATGTCTTTTTCTGATCAACGGTATAGTCAGACACGTTGTAGTAAGTCAACCCCGCATCAACAGCAAACTCCTTGGTTGAAAAAGTTCCACCCAAACCAATGACGCGACGATCTCCATCGACTGTTGCAGGGGTTTTGTCCTTGTCGTCAGCCACTTCAGGATCGAAGCCCAAGCCACCTCGGACAGAAAAATTGTGATTCAAAGCAAATGCGCCGCCCAACGAAACCGAAGTCGTGTTGTGATAGTTCAATTGCGTCCGATTTACCGCATTGGCACTTGGGTATTCGATGGTCAAATCCGAGATCGATGACCATTGTGTTCTGTTGATGTTGGCAAACAACGAAACAGCCTTGGACAATTCAAACTCGCCTCCCAAATTGATCACCTGAGGAGCCGTCATTTCCAACTCGGCTTTGTTGTCTTTAAAGACTGGCATCGCGGCACCGAGTTGCCCTCGGACAGTGCCCGCCATGGCGCTCTGATCCTGCCATACGCTGTCGCCCTTGAGCTTATGCTTGACCGGTGACCGATACCCCAGACCCAAATGTAGGGTGCTGGTTGGGTCTACGCTCACACCGAAAACGAAACCCGTGCCGGATGAGTCGCCTTTGAACTCAATCACAGAGTCCATCTTGCCTGGATTAGCCAAAGATGGATCTTTGGAGCCAACGATGGTACCCAGGTCAGCTGCGCGCGCGATCGTGGCATCGGCCATCTGATACTGCAAGCCAGCTCCAAAACCCACCATCTTGTTCAAACGAAAGCCACCGACGACATCAAAGCTGCGCACCTCAAACTGAGTTTTGGTGCCATAGTAGCGACCGATCCAGTCTTTTTTGTAATCAACCGAGCCACCGAAAGGTACCGAAAATCCCCAGCCGACCGAGAATTGTTTGGTGATGGGATGCATGCCTGCCAAAGCAGGTGCCGTGCCGCTTTCTGTAATCGAGGTCGAACTAGACGTGGACGGGATAGAACTTTTGCCTTCGCTCCATTCCTTGTCCATCGAGACATAGGTAAGTCCGAGGGTAAATGTTTGCTGATCGGCCGAAGTTACTGTTGCCGGATTGGCAAAAACCGACGTGGCATCGCCGTTCGCCACGCCATCACCAGCGAGCGCCATCGACGAGCTGCGGACACTTTGCTGCCGCAATGCCAAGCCCGACGCCCAGGCCACCGAGGCCCCGCCTACCAAACCAATTAACCCCACGCTAGCATAAATCTTTGATTTCATGATTGATTCCCTGTTCAATGTAGTGACTGAACCTTCTCCAACAAAGGCCTAATATACACATCAAAAAAACTAAGCCAACCCCAAAATAGCCACAGTGACGCATTAAATAGCTAACTTATCACTATTGTTGGGACTTTTGATTTAAGTAAAGCGCTTCAAAATTAATCGGCGCAAGCAAGAGCGGAGGAAAACTGCCTTTTATCGTCAAACTATCTATAGTTTCACGGACATAGGGGAAAAGTATATTGGGGCAGTACGCGGCCAGGATCCGCTCGCGAGCCTCGGCACTTGCGCCTTTGATCATAAAAACGCCAGCCTGCTCGACTTCGGCGATGAACACCACTTTGTCGCCTGACTTGGCGCTCGCCGTAACCGTGAGGACGACCTCATAAACGCTCTCGTCGAGCCGGTTCGAGGAGGTGTTGACGTCAAGATGAATTTGCGGGGCAACATTTTCCATAAAAACACGAGGCGCCCCAGGGGATTCAAACGAAAGATCCTTGGTGTAGATGCGTTGTATTCCAATTTCAACTTGCTGATTCTGAGAGTCCGTCATGAGTTTTCCATAATGTGACAAAGTTATACTAGTACCCCTTCAGGATTGAAAATCAATCCTGAAGGGGTACTAGCCGCGACTTTACTGCAATCGCACCCGCAAAGCAACATGAGGACGCCTCACCCCAAGGCTCATGGGGTCGTCCAGCTGGATGCCACGCCTCGAAAAATCTCCACGAAGTCTTTGCCTAAGCAAGATCTGCCTCAGGAATCGGGATCAAGCGTCGATATACCTCTTGGCGCAAGAGAAATTATTCGTTCAAATTGAATTGAGGGGCCTCAAATGGCAAGATTCATGATTATCTTGACCCTTTTTTGCTTGATCCAACCGATTCAGCCCAGCTTTGCACAAACCATACAACAAGAATCGTCATCGGCCGCGCTTGATATGGTCGTCGATATCAACTCACTAAACCTCGAACCCTTTTTCGGAGGCTACTATGGCCGCGTGGGAACTGTGGCCCTTTTTGTGGCAAGTCACCTAACTCTACCGTCCTATGACAAGATCTACCTCGCCATGGTTCAGGTGTTGTCGCAAAAGTATGGTTGCTTCATGGCCAAGAAACTCAAAAGGGGCGCCTATACAGCTTTCAAATGCCGGGATGAACGGGTCGTTGTTTTTCGACTCAAGAAGACTCCCGACTCGGTTCTAATATCCAGCCGGCAGTTTGATGATCAGGGGAGTGAAGTCGTTGTAGCGGGGCGCAAGATCGTAGCGCGCTATCCTTTGTACAAGAACCCATGGCCAAACTTTCGCTAGAAAAACCCCAGGTCTCCACTATAATAACAGCACAAATGAAGTCTCAGAAGGATCCTAGCCAGTGAATCAAACCAAATTCGAGTACCATCCCCTTGTCAAGTTGGGCGAGGACTCCGCCCCGTACCGACTCCTCACCAAGAATTTTGTCTCGACGAAGTCTTTTGGAAATCACAAGATGCTCGTCGTCGAGCCCGAGGGCCTCAAGCTACTTGCCGAGGCGGCCTTTGCCGATGTCGCCTTTTTCCTTAGGTCGGCTCATCTCAAGCAACTCACCCGCATGTTGGAGGATCCGGAGGCCTCGGACAATGATCGGTTCGTGGCTGAGACGATGCTAAAAAACGCCGTGATCGCATCCGAAGGTCAGTTGCCCATGTGCCAGGACACTGGTACCGCTCTTGTCATGGGCAAAAAAGGCAATCTGGTCTTTACCGGTATTGACGATGAAGCCGCATTGAGCGAAGGGATCTTCGCGACCTATCAAAATAAAAATCTCCGCTACTCTCAGATCGTGCCGCAATCGATGTTTGAGGAAAAAAACTCTGGCACAAACCTGCCGGCCCAAATCGATATCAGCGCGACGCCCGGCAATGAATACAAGTTTTTATTTGTGGCTAAAGGGGGCGGCTCAGCTAACAAATCTTTTCTTTTCCAAGAGACCAAATCGGTCCTGAACGAAGCAAGCCTCACCAAGTTTATCCAGGAAAAGATCAAGGCCATCGGCACTTCAGCCTGCCCGCCCTATCATCTGGCAATCGTGATTGGCGGCACC
>CAZOSN010000062.1:0-23717 GCA_964582405.1 uncultured Oligoflexales bacterium
TCGATGTCGAGAACTTTGCAGTAGACACGCAACACTTCCGAAGCTGCGACTTTTTTGAAGTCAAACGAAACCACGACCGGATTGAGCCCAAGCCGCCTTTTTGCATAAAAAGCTGTTTTTGCTATCATTGAGGACTTACCAGAACCATGGGGGCCGCAGTAGATATGTACCTTGGGAACATCATCCCCCTGTTCAATGAGTGGCATCACCTCAAGCCGGGCCATGAGCCATCTTATCGCGTAGGCCTTGTAATAGCTTTCTGCATCGTCAAGGCTCGTGTCAGGCGGAGGTAACATCTCAAGATAGGCCCCTAATTTGTGAAGGATGGTTTGATCGACCTCCATGACATCAAGGTATTGCAATAGACTTGCGACGGTCCCATTGCTGCTTTTAAACGGAGAGCCTTCCCGGTCTTTGAGTCCAGCAAATAAAAGCCTGCAGACGTCATCGATCCTTCCATCAAGGCCTAGGACCTGGTCTCTCAAAGCCATCCGTCCTGATAGGTCCTCAAATTTTTTCTCCAACTGAGCAAACTGACGTGAAATATCTATTAGTTTTTGCGTATTATCAGCCATCGCCGAATCGTTGGAACTGGCTTTTGACGCTGATTTAGCTGCAGTTATTTCAAAGACTCGACCTCCGTTAGCCAGCTGCTTTTCGATGGTTTTCATAATCACTGCGTCTTGTCCGAATTCGACTCGGACAGCTTTTACAGCATCCCGCATTGTTGGAGCTTCAAATTTTCGTACTTCCATTGAATGATCCTACATAGTTACGATGCCAAGTGAATTAAGTCGTGTCGTCGGTGGAATCTCATCGGTTGCAAAAATCGTCAGAATCGGGGCAAACCGATTTAGCAGATTCTTGAGGTCCCATCTGATGAGTGCACTACAGACTATAATAGGATGTGCACCCGTATCTTGAAAAACATCAATTTTACCTAGTATCGCCTTGAGGATTCTCTGTAGGATTTCCGGATCAAGTTGCAAAGCAGTGGTCCCATCGTCGCGCGTGACGATACCTGAAGCTAAAAGGTCTTCGATCGCTCTATCTAAGTGTAGCACACTTAGTCGATTTTCATGATCGAGGTACTTCTTGACTATGCTGCGTCCAAGCGAAATTCGAACGTACCGCGTAAGAGCGTCGGGATTTGGAACCGCTTTGCAGTAGTCGGCAAGTGTTTCGAAAATTGTCAGCAAATCTCGCACGCTGACTTTTTCCGTCAAAAGATTCTGAATTACCCGAACAACCGTGCCTAAAGTCAGTCGATCAGGTCCCAAGACCTCCTCGACGACTTTCGGGTGGCTCTCCTGAAGATTATCGACTAAGTTTTGTACCTCCTGCCGACCTATCAGCTCAAAAGCATGCTCCTCAACCAATTTAGTCAAGTGCGTTACTATGATCGTGGCACAGTTAACCACAGTATAGCCCCTAAATGCAGCTTCTTCTTTTTGAGACTGCTTGATCCAGATTGCGTCTAGTCCATAAGCCGGCTCTTTACCTTTTATCCCGTCTATTGGTTCGGGCACGTCGCCGGGATCCATGGCCAAGAGATAATCCACCATCAAGTTTCCGCTGCCAATAACATTGCCCTTGAGCAGAATTTGGTATTCACCTGGTTTAAGCTGGATATTGTCGCGCACCATCACCATGGGGACTATGATTCCCAAGTCTTGAGCGAATTGCTTGCGACTTGACACGATGCGTTCAAGAACCTCACCATCCTGATTAGTGTCAACTAGCGGGATCAGTCCAACCCCTACTTCTACCGCTAGCGTGTCAATTTTGAGAAGGGCTTCAATAGATTCAGCGCTACCTTCCCTAGGTGGAGCATCGGCCACTTCCTTGCTTTCGAGTTCTCTGGCTTTAATGGCTTTGGCGGAGTTTCGACCAATGATGATTGCTCCAGTTCCAAGAGCAAAGAACGGGATGGTCGGGAGTCCTGGAACTAGTCCTAGTAGAGTCAATATAGCTGCGCACACATAGAGTGCTTTCGGATGGCCCCAGACTTGGCCGACTAAGGCTACGCTCAGACCTGCTTTACCCTTCGACGAGCCAGCTCTAGTCACAATGATACCAGCAGCAGTCGAGGTAATGAGGGCTGGAATTTGCGCCACCAATCCATCGCCTATGGATAGCAAGGTGAACAGCTGGGCGGCCTCTCGGAAATTCATATTGTAGTTAACGACTCCAAGAATGAGACCAACCACGATATTGATTGTGGTGATAATAATGCCCGCAATCGCATCGCCGCGGACAAATTTGCTCGCACCGTCCATGGCACCATAAAAGTCGGCTTCGCGTTCGATCGACTGCCGGCGGCTTCGTGCTTCATCTTGCTTGATCAGGCCAGCATTGAGTTCGGCATCAATCGCCATCTGCTTGCCTGGCATTGCATCCAAGGTGAATCGAGCACCAACTTCGGCGACCCTTCCGGCACCTTTCGTAATAACTATAAAGTTGATGACGACAAGAATTAGAAAGATCACAAAGCCTACAAAATAATTGCCACCTACAACAAAGTTTCCGAACGATTTAACGATCGCGCTGACATGCCCACTAGGAGCATCTAGAAGAATGCTGCGCGTTGTCGCCACGTTGAGGCCAAGGCGAAACAGGGTCACGATCAGAAGAACTGTAGGAAACGTTGAAAACTCAAGAGGTTCTTTCACATAAAGTGAAATCAGAAGAATCATTAAACCAGCGGCAATCGAAACCGCCAAAAGAGTATCAAGAAGCAGCGGTGGCAGCGGTACGATCATTGTCATAATGATCGCGGCCATACCGAAAGCCACCTGAATATCTGGCGACTGCAAAGATTTTAAAAATGCCATGGGGCCTGGGGTTTTGGGAGGTGCTAATGCTTGGGCTTTGGCCATAATCTGCCTCTATCTATACCTTGCGTGTCAGCGATTTGCCTTTGAGCTTGAACACATACTTGATAATCTCGGAAACCGCTCGGTAAAGATTTTCTGGAATTTCTTGGCCGATTTTACACACTTTGAACAAAGTCCGAGCGAGCGGTTTATTTTCGATAATCGTGACACCGGCATCTTTTGCAATTGCTCTCATATGCAAAGCAAGATGATCCTGACCCTTGGCAACCACAACAGGTGCACGCATTCCCAACTCATACTTCAGAGCAATTGCAAAGTGAGTCGGGTTTGTGATTAGAACCGTAGCTGTTTTGGTGGCAGAAACTGTTTTGGCAAAAGCGATATCGCGCTGCATTCTTTTCATGCGGTTTTTAACATGGGGGTCGATTTCCTGCTTCTTAAGGTCCTCCTTAACCTCTTCCTTGGACATTTTGAGCTGCTTTTCCATTTGCATGAAATTGTAGACATAGTCGAACGTCGCGATCACAAGCAAAAAGCCCGATATCGACCAAAACAAAATTTCCGTGATGTTTCCCCAGTACGCCCAAACATGCGAAACCGAGACCCTTAAGAGCCCCGGAACCGAAATCCATTCGCCTCGGAGGATGAGATAGGCCACAAGACCTACAGCAAGCATCTTGCCAATGCTTTTGACCGTGTTGACCAAAGCTTGCGAGCTAAGTATTTGCTTGAACCCTGAAATCGGATTGAGTCTATTAAAATTTGGCTCAAGTTTTTCCCAGGACCAGTTGAATCTGGTTTGCGAGAAAGTCGATATAAATCCTGTGAGTGTTGCCATCCCAAAAGCTGGCAAAGCGAATTTTGCCCAATCAATCCATACCTGCGCGGCAAAAGAACCAATATTTCGATGGCTAAGACGCAGATCCCTCACCCGAAAAAAGTAATAGGAAATTTGATCTTGAAATCCTTGTACCATGTTGGATCCGGCAAACGTCAATAGCGCCACAATGCAGGCAAGGCTTAGGACAGATGAGAATTCTCGGGATACAGCGATCTGACCACGATCGCGAAAGTCTTGCCGCCGCTCGGGAGTGGCTTCTTCGGTTTTTTCTTGCCCGCCTTCGGTTTCTGCCAAACCAGGCTCCTATTTTAATCCGTGAATGGACGTCATCATTGTTTCTTGAGTTTTTTCAAAGTGATCCTCCAACCAACCAGGCAACAGCGGTAATGTCGCGATATAGACAAGCAGACCAACAAAAAAGCTTACGGGGAAGCTGACCGAGAAAACATTAAGCTGCGGCACCGACCTTGCAATCGCTCCAAGGGCCGCCATGGTAAACATAAGGGCCACAAGCACCGGGGCCGCTAGCTGAAGTGCTGTAGAAAAAACTTGTGATGTTGCATCGACAAAGAAAGTAGCTAAGTCAGAACTGTAATGAACAAAAGTGATCGGAATAACCCGAAACGATTCGCTGATTGCCATGAAATAGGTATGGTGCATATTGAGAGTGAAAAAGATCATGATCATAATGATGCGATGCATTGCTGAAAAGCTATTTAACTGCATCTCTGCGTCGGGAACAAAGAGATTGGCGGTACCAAACCCCATTTGATAGCCGACGATAGTCGATGCCATGACTAGACCATCGAAAGCTAAACGCGCCGCAAAGCCTATCACGAGCCCTACCGTGACTTCTTTGATTACATAGACAAAAATCATCGCTGTCGAATCGGGTATTTTAAATTGAATCGGAATGCTTACGACCGGAATAATGCAGAATGCTGTGGCGAGAGAGACTAGGATTCGAATCTGAATTGGAGTTGGATTATCGCCAAAGAGTGGCAAAGCAAAATAGATCGCACTGATTCGAAAGAACATCAGAGCATAGGCTAAAAGATCAATTACGGGAATCGTCACGTAAGACTCCTAGTGAACCAGTGTCGGAATCTGAGTAAAAATCCCAGTTGTAAATTGAATCAAGACCTGCAATATCCAAGGACCAAAAAAGACCATGGCCGCAGCCATCCCCAGTACCTTGGGAATGAATGAAAGCGTTTGTTCCTGCACCTGGGTCGCGGCTTGAAATATCGATACCACAAGACCAATTATGAGAGTTGCAATTAAGGCAGGCGACGCTATCTTGATAGTAGTCCAGATTGTATTAACGCCAATATCTATTACGGTTTGTTCAGTCATGTCTCACCCATACATAGCAAAGCTTTTGACCAGAGAATCAATAAGAAGGGACCAGCCATCGACTAGCACAAACAGAACTAGCTTAAGAGGCAAGGAGACCACCGTGGGCGGAAGCATCATCATGCCCATGGCCATCAAAATTGCCGAAACAACCATGTCGATGATCAGGAATGGGATATAAACCAGAAATCCGATCTGAAATGCCGTCTTGAGTTCGCTGATTAGAAATGCTGGCATGATACAGCTGAGAGGTACTTCCTGGACGGTTTTAGGTTTGTCTACTTTGGCGAGTTTTAAAAATATCCCGAGATCGTCTTCGCGAGTTTCGGATACCATGAAAGTTCTTACCGGCTTTAAGATTCGATCAATGGCTTCAGCCTGCGTGATTGATTTATCCATCAAGGGGTTTACCCCCTTTTCCATCGCATCATTCAGAACCGGCGTCATTGTGAAAAAAGTCAGGAACAAAGCCAGTCCAACCATAACCTGATTAGGAGGCATGGATTGCGTGCCCAGTGCTTGCCTGATAAAAGAAAGAACAACGATGATTCGAGTAAACGAGGTCATCATCAGCAAGATAGCGGGGGCGACGGTCAAAATCGACAGGAGCGCTACAATTTTTAGGGCAGGTACAAAAGCATCAGGATCTTCAACATCCTTGAGGTTGAGTTCAACCGATGGAATTTTGGTTTGAGCATAGGCCAAACCAGCACCTAGAAGCAGCGCCCCTGCTAACGCTATAAAGCCACCAACCAACGGAACTATTTTGCTTAGATGGCGGCTCATTCGTTGAAACCTCTTAAATGCTTGGTAAGTCTTTGAGCTTCTGCCTGATGAGATTGGTCACGTCGCTCATAGCGACCCGGCGGCCTTCTCCAGAAGCATTGAGATCAACTTGAACAGCTGGTGATTTGGCCACTTCTTCACTTGCGATATTGCGGATGGGGGGCTTAGGTCGCACCGGCTGTCCTGGATTTTTCTTCTTGGGCGAGGCAGCTTCCTTGCTTTCGCTCAACGCTGGCTGGGCTTTGCGCTGTGGATTAATTTGTGGATTACTCTGTGGATAGGACTGACTTTGAGTGCCGCCCGCCATGAGCATGGCCTGGAACGATGACTGCTGTTGGTCAACGATGTTGGTTAAAAAGCTAATATTGTCCTGGGAGACACCAAGCAAGATTTTTTGCGAACCTACTTGGACAAGCGCAATATCACGCTTAGGCGCAAGCGAATAGGTAGCGAGAGTTTTCATCGTGATCTGATCTGCGGAATTTTTGTCCCGCCGCTTATAACGGCCCCAAAACGTATGAAATAAGAAAAGCCCTATCAGCATAACCCCGGAAAATATCGACACCGCCGTCAAGTTCTTGCGTAGCGTGGTTTGGGTATTGCTCTGATTTTTTACCAGCAGTGCCGGATCGTCAATCTCTGGATTAACAGAGGTTTTTTGAATAACCTCGTCAGCTGTGGGTGCTTTTTTGCTGGCAAGATGATCGACGATGCCGGCGTCTGCCAGGATCTTGTGATTCACAGCTATGACTAGCCTGTCATTAAGCACATTTAGGCTTACTGCCTTTTTAATCTCGGCCGCGTCATGTTTGAGAAAAATGCGCAAGGCGCTATGATCGGGAGAGAATTGAAATGTTGCCAGCTTAGTTATGTAAGGGCCCTTACCTTCGTAAAATTTACCAGGTTCGGGGATTACAATGTCCGGTAAAGGAAGGTTGAGAAAAGTTCCATGATCTTCGATCGAGGGATTTTCGATGGGCAGTCTATCGCTGAAGGTCAAAGTAACGAGGGTTTCCTCGTTATCGACATCGGTCTCGACATTATTCAGAGCGATCGGGGACTTCTTGGGGGCCTCAACTGGAGGCTTTTCTTTGCCATAGGCCCATGGACTAAGCAAGATCAGTCCGATTGCCAATATTTTTTTCACGTCCGACTCCCCTTTCTATTAGACATCTTCTCGGTTGGCGTTACCCATATCACCAAGACCAAATTGCGACACCACGTCGGTGAGACGAACTCCGAATTTTTCGTTGACAACAACCACTTCGCCCATTGCTACTAGCTTGTCATTGATAAAGATTTCCATCGGTTCGCCCGCGATTTTGTCAAGTTCGATAACAGAGCCTTGGCCAAGCTGAAGAAGATCGTTCACGAGCATCTTGGTTCGACCGAGTTCGACTGAGACCTTGAGCGGTACATCGAGGATCATTTTGAGTTTCGAGAAGTCAGTCTTGGCTAGCCGAGAGTCCTCGGCTGTCATTACAACCTTCTCTTTGCCGTCACCGCCGGCATTGCCGGCATTGCCTCCGCCACCACCGGCTGCTTCAGCCAAAGCGCTGTCAAAATCAGAGCCGAGACCAAAATCCTCGGGATTCATTTCATCAGCCATTATCGGACTCCTTGCTAGTAGTCGAGCATAGATTCGGTTATTCGCATGGCGCGGTTACCTTTGAGTGCCCCAGGAATTCCTTTGAATTTTGGAACGCATTCAACGAGGATATCCAGAGGCATCGTCGCATCGGTATCAAGTTGGATAATATCACCCCGCTCCAGGTGCATAAGGTCGCGAACAAAGATATCCGCCTGGCCAAGGCGTACCAAAATATTGGCCGAGGTCTGCATAATCTGTTCTTTGATTCTGTTGATCCAGATAAAATCGACTTCGAGCTGCTCGCTCTGAAAACCTACCGACAGCTTGCCTTTGATCGGTTCGAGCGTCGCATAGGGAACAACGATCTTAATAGTACCGGATACTTTTTCAAGTTCGACGTCAAATGTGGTGGCGATGACAACGTCCGAAGGCGGCACAACTGCAACGAACTGTGGATTGATTTCGGTACGGTTGTAGCCGATCTTCAATGGGTATACCGGCTCCCAGGCCTTTTCCAGGTCATCGATCGCCTGAAGCACCACCCGGCGGGCAATACGAATCTCAATCTGGGTAAAATCTTTACCTTCAATTTTTGTATAGGGAACATCATTGCCGCCAAAAAACGAATCAACCAAGGCATAAAGAAGTTTCGATTCAATGACCATAACAGCCGCACCGCGCAGCGGATCAAGTCGCAAGATGTTTAGGCACGACGGCAGAGGTAGCGAGTTCATGAATTCTGAAAATTTTAAAGGACCGGTTGAGTTGACGCTCAAGTTTGCCATTTTGCGGAGTGCGTTGGACAGAGTTACCCGGAAAAGGCGAATGAAACGATCATGAATAATATCAAGGGTCGGCATGCGACCACGGATGATTCGATCCTGATTGGCTAAATCGTATTGAACAACACCGCTTTTTAGACCGTCATCTCCGGCCTCTTCAAAACCGTCAGTCCTATTATCCGATACTGCTGAAAGCAGCGCATCGACTTCGCTTTGTGAAAGAACCTGACTCATAGACCTCGCTTTTTTATTCGATGACTAACTCGGTGATGAAAACCTGTTCGATTTTGTTTTTCATGTGGTGATTTATTTGTCGCAAAATTTCCAAACGGAGCTGTTCTTTGCCGTCTGGGTTAAGCAGAAACTCGCGCGTTTTGCTACTTACTATACTTATGATTGCATCGCGAAGCTGTGCCACGCGTGCTTCCAACTCCTCTTTTGCGATCGGTGTGCGGTATTCGACCGAAATGTCTATTTTTACATAGTGGTTTTCAAGGGGATTCCCAAGGTTGACACTGAATGGCGCAAAAGCGAAGGTCTTCCCGATTCCGAATTTGACAGTTGGATCACCATCTCCTTCGTCGGTTTTTTTGTCATGACCTTTGGCATCAGCCTTGCCTCCGGGCTTTTCACCTTCTTCTTTAGCATGACCCTCCTCGCCGTGCTTTTCTCCCTCTTTTTCGCCCTCTTTGCTATGTTCTCCTTTGGAATTTTCATGCTTCTCGGTTGCTGCAGGTTTCTCTGCGCCATGGCCATCAGCTGCTTCGTGACCCTCCGGAGTGGCCGTTGGTCCGCTTGGTTCCGACCCTTTGGACATCATAAAGAAACCACCGACGCCTACTCCTGCTAAAATCAGAAATAGCAATACCCCGATGATTAAAAATCTTTTCTTACTTCCCGACGAGCCTTCGGCTTCGGCTTCGTCGCCATCTTCTGTGGACTTTTCATCCGCCATAGTCCCCTCCTTGTCAGATTCGTGTTCAACAATCGTGCCATAAGGTCACAAGCTTTCCGAACACAGCGTGTGTTATGAGGAAGCTGGCTTCGTTTGACCGATTGCCAAACTTCACCCGCCTGTTTTATGACACCCGAACGTCAAATCTCTGTCACGAGGCAATAAGTATCGTTTGATTTTTGACGCCAGTGGCAAGGGAGTTCCGAGGAAAGATGTGGCAAAAGCTTAAGACATTGGATAATGTTAAATTTTAGATTTTCTTTGCTGTCGTGATGGGATGTTATAGCTTGGCTAAAAAGTGTCAGTTTTCGGTTTTATCAAGTTGCCCGGCAAAGGTTCTGAGTCGAATGGCAGCCATCACCGTTTGTGTAATGCCGCTCCCATCCTGGGCTGCGATGGATTCGGGTCAGACGGTTTCTTATTGGCTCGATACCCATCTTGTCTACAGCGATCATTTAAAGCGTCCCGACACCTCGTCTGACAATTTACCTGTTTTGAATAAGAAGGATTCGAATTCCGACCGGACTACCGAAACGACGACCCCAACGCCGGTATCTCAGCCCGAACGCACCTTGGGGCTTAAGGATCTTAAGATCGGCTTGCGCCTTACCGCGTTTAAGGAATCAGAATTTGAGTGTGTGCTCAGACCTGATGCTGCGATCGAACGCAGTGATGACAAGACTACCACCCGTGAATACGATGGCCGCAGCGGTTCCACCTACAAACCAAGACCAAGGATTCAGCTGCTGGACACCTATGCTATGGGTGCTCATTTTTCCGAACGCGCCGAGGCTAAGGTTGGGGTGTTTGATGAGTTGCTAGGTTTCAACTATGCCTACAATTCACCATTGGAATTTGGACTCCAGGTGGTTTTCCCGCGCAAGACAGCCGCTATTAGATTGCATTATGAGGTACTCGACCCCATCCCACCAACTGCTGAACCTCTGCCATTGGTAGGTTCGCTTTTTGATATCTGGGTTTTTAGCGGCAATGAGGACAGAAACGAATCGATAGGCTATCAGTCTGATTCATTCGATCGAGCACCAGTTTCGCGCGATCCCTACCTGGGCATGGCTATGGGCTTTAAAGTTCTGCAGTCAGGTGGTGGCGAAATTAGCGGTTTTGCCGGATATTTTGATACCAAAGTTCAATCTAGTCGTGTTGGCGAGGAACCGGGGCAAGTAAATGAGTCCTTTGTGGCTGCGGGGTATACCAATCGTATTTCCCTCTATGGCAAAATGCTCAAGACTTTTCTCGACCTTCGCGTAAGCCGTTCACGCTGGGACATGCCCACCGAGGCTCTGCCCGAATTAACCCAGGAAAGCATCTCATGGACCAATCTCTTGCAAATCTCGTCGAAGTTGGCGGCGGCCGAGGGCATGCATATGGGGATGAGCGAGCGCCATACCCAAAGCGGCAAAGAGAAGCAAAGCGGTCGCCAGCTTGATCTTGGCATAATCCACTACACGGTTCAAAGCCTTCAGTCTCATCTGTTCATGTCAGCTGAAAACAGAACAAGCTCGATCGATCAAGGAGGGGACGGCTTTCAAGGACTGACCGCAGCGAATTCAACCTCATGGTTGATGCGTTTTTCAATCGAGTTTAGGTACATGTTAAACAAGCCTTAAGGAGAACTCGTTGTTTTGCCCAAAAAATATATGGTTCGCGTTGAGCATCGTTGCGCTCCCGGCCTTGGCTGAGGAGGTTCCTGTTTCGGGGGCTTTGCGGGTGGACTGCATTCACAACTCGACCAAGAGCAAAGGTTCCGCGCAGGGTTGCTTTCAGATTTCAGGGTTAAAGCTTACTTATGCTCACCAGAATAAAAGCGACACGTCTCTGAGTTTAACGCTAGACCCATTTGGTGTTCCATCAAAAAGCCTTGAACACTTGGCGAATACCTTTGAGAATCCGCTGCCCCGTGCGGAGGATTCGCAGCTTGGGATCGTCTCAGACTACCGATTGATATGGCAAGTTCGTTCTCGGCTCGCACTTGGTATCGAGAACTTTGGTGGATCAACGCTTCTCCCCAAAGTGCATCGGCTGGCTCTCGGGTCGCGGTTCTCCTATAGCGGATGGAACCAAGCGGCTATGACCGCTACCTACCGCTTGGGTAAGGAGGCAAAGCATCAGGTTATGTTTGCCGTGGGAAACGGTGAAGGTGAGGGCATTCGCAACATCGATCCGCAGCAGTATGGGGCATTAGCGATCAGCTTCAATATTATGCAGGGGCTATCCACCTACCTTGGTGGATCATTTGACGGCAACAACTACGGCTCAGAGTCAACCAAATGGATTTATAACAATGATCTCTCCGATATGAAGCCGGGGTTTTCGACTCAGAGGATGGTTTTTGCGATCCTTTCCGATGGCAAACTGAAATTGGTCCCGGGCCTGGAGTTTTCGATCAGTCTCCAGCGTTCGCAGGCCAAGGATTTAAATAAAGACATCGATTCAATCAACCCGGAAGCCTACGTCAATAACAACCGTTTGGCTCTACGAGATCTTTACGTTGAAGATCCTACAAAAATCACCGCGAATGTCGTTTCCCAGGAAATCTTTGACTTTAGTGCTTATTACGCCATATTGGCGCGTCATTTTATCTCCATCAATTACGAAACGCGGACCGTCGATACGAACAAGGTCCAGTTTTTCGAGGACAATAAAGGCGGCTTTCACAAAAAGCTTTCTCAAGCTGGATACGGTGCAGGCGTCGGGCTCGAGCTAGACCGAGGTTTAATGGCGCTCTTCGAATACCGCACCGAGTCGTACGGCAAAGATTATAAAATCTTTGCCTACAAGACTAACGACGACAAGAGTTCCAAGTCGCTTGATTTATTTAATGCTAGAATTCTTTATAACTGGTAAAAACTGTTCACAATGTTGGACAATATATGGCAACGATGGGGCGTCCCCAGTAAAGAGTTTTTAGGGAGTTTTCGGCACATGATCCGCGGTATTGGAGTAAAATTCACGGCGTTTACGATCTATATTTTGGGCTCCTGGCTTTCGCTGAGCTGCACAGCTCAGCACCATCCAGAGGAGCATCACAAGATGATTAAAGAAGAACGGATGGCTGCCGATCGCCCCGTTCAAAGACTAGCCCAGGATGGCTCGGTTGAGACTCAAGGAGCAGCCAAAGGCACTGGCAATGCCAAATTTGACACGCTGTGTGCCACTTGCCATGGTCTTGATGGTGCGGCCAGCACTCCAGCCGCCAAAGCGCTCTCACCTATGCCGCGTAATTTCACTGATGCCAAATGGCAGGCTGGGGTTGACGATGCGAGGATTGCTAAGGTCATTAAGGAAGGCGGGGCCAGCGTCGGTTTGAGCCCAACCATGGCTCCTTGGGGTTCGATGCTGTCCGAGCAAGACATCACGTCACTCGTGGCAACAATCCGTTCGTTTAAGAAATGACCTGAGTCCGAAGTCGAGCTGAGAGCCTGTTAAACGGGCCCTCAGATAAACTCGCGATGCAATACCTGCACGCCGGTATCCGCAGCTTCCGCAGGTATCACGCAGGATATTTTGATTTCCGAGGTCGATACCATAAGCACGTCTACCCCAGCATCGCTGAGAGTCGCAAACACGCGGCTTGCCACACCTGGGTGACTGATCATCCCAAGACCCACGACCGAAAGCTTGGCGAGCCCTTCCTCGGTATGAATTTCGACTGAATTTTTATCCCGCAGATAGTTGGTTAGGGCTTCAAGAGCCTTGGCTCGATCACCCGAACCGATCGTGAAGCCGACCCGACGTCTGGCCAAAGCAGGGCTATGGTTGTGGATAATGACGTCCACGTTGACATCAGCCTTGGCTATCTCGGCAAAGATTTCGGCCAGCGAAACACCTGGCACTCCCAATCCATCGATCGAAATCTTAACAACATTGCGATCAAGGGTTATTCCTGAAACAACCGGGGCCTCGAGTTTGTCTTGTTCGCTGTATGCCATGACATGAGTTCCTATATTAGGGTCTGAATTAAAGCTATGCCTGACTATGATTGGCATTTTGTATTTCGCCCCAATCTCAACCGAGCGGGAATGCAGTACCTTGCTTCCCATGGCGGCCATTTCGAGCGCTGTTTCAAAATCCATGCGCTTGATAAGTCGCGCTTCCGGTACAATGCGTGGATCGGTTGTATAAACTCCATCGACGTCGGTATTGATCTCGCAGTATTCAGCACCCAAAGCTACAGCAAGAGCGACAGCGCTGGTGTCGCTTCCGCCTCGGCCAAGCGTGGTAATTTCTAAATCCTGAGTTACGCCTTGAAATCCTGCGACAACAGGGATCTCCCCCCGATCCCATGCCGCATAAAGCTTGTCACAGGCGATGCCATGAATTCGTGCCTTGCTATGCATCGAGCTGGTAAATATTCCCAATTGATGGGCAAGCAGAGCCCTGGCTTGACAGCCCAGGCCGTCCAATGCAGCCGCGACTAATGCCGCCGAGACCTGCTCTCCGGCCGCAACAGCCATGTCGTAGTTGCGCCGATTGGTTGCAGGATTTACCTGGTTGACGAGGTCCACTAGCCGATTGGTTTCACCGCTCATGGCGCTTACAACAACCGCGATCCGACGCCCACTTCCGACAGATTCTTTAACGCGTTCAGCAACAGCTTTGATCCGGTCGATGCTGCCGACAGATGTACCGCCGTACTTCTGGACGATAGGCCTCAAATCATTTGACGACATCGGGTGAGCCCTTAATTTTTTCTGTTCAACTCCACCTAACACGAACCGATGGATTGGCGCAATTCAAGCTTACAGAATTGATGGCTGACCATCGGAATTTGATCAGCTAAGATGGGGGCGGCGGAGTTTGTATGTTGATGATGGGATGCGTTAAGGGGACTGTATGATCATTGTAACGGGCGGTGCGGGTTTTATCGGAAGCGTCCTCGTTCGCCGACTAAATCGCGAAGGCTACAACCGGATTGTTGTGGTGGATCAACTGGGAACGGACCACCGGTGGCTGAATCTCGCCAAAGCTCAGATCTACGATGTCATCGGCATCGATGATATCTGGGAGTTTTTAGAACGCAGCCGTCAGCCAATCCACGGAATTTTTCACATGGGCGCCTGCTCATCGACCACCGAGGCCGATGGCGATTATCTGCTCCGCAACAATACGCACTATTCGATGCGGTTATTCGAGATTTGCACCCAAAAGCGCGTTCCTTTTATATACGCCTCGTCAGCCGCAACCTACGGGGCCGAAGAAACAAATTTCAGTGATCATATCAGGTCCTTATCCCACCTTCGTCCAATAAATAAATATGGATTTAGTAAGCATTTATTCGATATCTGGGCCGCTCAACAATCCCGCACACCTCCCGTATGGGTAGGTCTAAAGTTTTTCAATGTGTTCGGACCAAACGAATACCACAAAGGCTCGCAGGCCAGCGTCGTCTACCATGCCTTTCCCCAGATAAGGGACAATAACTTATTGAAATTGTTTAAATCATATCGGCCTGAAGTTGACCATGGCGAACAAAAAAGGGATTTTGTTTATGTTCAGGATGTGGTGGACGTGATGAGCCATTTTTTTAATGCGGCAAATCCTGCCCATTCAGGCATCTACAATGTCGGCACCGGGGTCGCACGCAGTTTCGTTGATCTAGGCCGGGCGGTTTTTCGCGCCATGGGAGCTGACCATGCTAAAATAGAGTTTATTGAGATGCCCGATAATATTAAGAATCAGTACCAGTATTTCACTCAAGCTGATTTAGGCAGGTTGCGTCTCAAAGGGGGATATCACAAATCCTTTACCTCGCTGGAGGATGGGATCAGTGACTATGTGAAGAACTATCTTCTCAAAACAGACCGCTACGTATAAATCTTAAAGGGAGCGAATTCATGTCCGAGAGTCATATCATCCGCGATGCGCACCGTTTGTTGATGGGCTTGGAAAATGGTTCGGTAAACAGCGCGGATGCGTACAACATTGCTTTGGATCTAGATCCTGTTCTCCTCTTCTGGATTTTTCGCTTCCTTCGCGACAAATACCCAGCTTCCAATCAATCCTCGCAGGGTGTCCTGTCGAGGCTGCTTGATCTAACCAGGACTTACCCTGAACTTGTCCAAAAGGCAAAATCAGGAGAAGACGATATGATTTCCGAGTGGTTTGAAGAAACCTTTGCGACCAGTGATTTTTACACCGATTCGCTCGGCATGGTCACGCAGCTGGTCGAAAAGCTCGAAGGGTAATCGTCGCGTGTTGACATTCAGTTTTTACTATTCTGAAAATACGGAAAAAGCCGGCGCACACCCGAGAAGCGCTGAGACGACCCCTACAAACACACGATTCCGCGAATAACCCGAACCTTTGCATAGATATCGAGAACCTCTGCAGCCGCCGTAAAGGTCTTTTCAATGGTAAGGCTCAGGTATTTGCCGGTTCGCGAGATGTTTTCGAATTGGACGGAGTGATCGCCCATGAGCAAAAGCAACTGTTCCCTGTGTGGTGCAGGGATTACAAATTTGAACAGATATGCACCTGGCCATTCATGAGTGGACTCCAATAGCCTCAAATGATCCTTCCGACTCTCGTCCATCGTGAATTCCTACTCATTGGTTTGCGACGCGGCTTTATACATTTTTTGGCAGATGCTTTCTAGTTTATTTTGGATTGATGGCGTAAGATAATATTTGGCTTTTTTGGTCGCTAAAAGGAACTTTGAAATGGTTAATATACTATTATTATTGATTTTTTTAACGTCCTGCAACCAAAACGATGCTGCCCCTTTCGTTGCACCGGGATCTTCTGTTCAGGGTTATTGGCAGGGTACCTTGAGCAAGACGATGGGCACGCAGATTACGTCAAGCGACGTATCGCTATCACTCGATGCCCAGGGTCAGTTCAAGTTGCGTGAGCTGGCCAATGGTGGCAGCGTTTCAGGAAAATTCGAGGATTTACCACGCGAAAACCAGATCAGCTTTGCCTTTGGCGACGATGAACTCGATGGGTTAACCCTCGCTAATGACAAAATCACCCTTTCCTACAAGATCAAACAAGATGTTTTAGACATGTTTGATCAACAGACCCGCTTCACCTTAAACCGCCAGGCTGATCGGTCCCCAACCATTGAACTAGCACTCGACGGCACCTGGACCTGTACCGATGATGATGTCTACGAGTCACTCAAACTCTGCGCAGAAGGCGGTGATTTTTGGGCCGCAAGATCTGAAAGTGACACCAAAGATTTCGAATTCATCCAGGGCACAATCGATTACCACGGCAACCTCGAGGATGGCAAAGAGATCACGACTCAATTGACGATCAAGCAGATCAAACCCGAACGCAAACCCGAGACTTTTGAAGAGCTGACGGTTGTTTTTAAGACCAAAAAGAAAAAAGCGGTCGGTATCTTGCGGCTCCTTATAACAGCAAAAGACAAGAAAAGCGCGCAGGTTTTGCGCTGCAGTCATCCCAAGCCTTAGGATCGAGGAGTCGGGCTAACCAGACGTTAAGGCTATTTGTGCTACTTGTCCATTGACCTTGCATTTTAGAATGGTACAGTCTGGCCTGGGCTTGATCAACTTCGAGGCATCTTTACATGGGCAAGATTTTTGTAGCGACCTTAAGTTTTTTAGTTCTTGGTTGTGGCCACTCAAGTTCAAAGGAGTACTACAAAGCCCCCCAAATTCCAGGTCAATTAGTTGTTAATCCTTCCACAAATGTGCGATCCATCGACCAAACCGTAGTTTTATTTGTCACTAACGCTGTGGCAGAAAAAAATAGTATTCTTTTCTTATTTAAAAATAAGTCTGACGAGGATCCGTTGGAATTTGTCACCATGACTGGTCCTTCCGTCATAGCCAATGCCGAAAAAAAAACAAGCCGGATCTTTGATGCCGAGTTTGCCCATCAATTGTGGGCCATGCAAGATGCTCCTGCAACAGCCGTTGATACTTTCGACAAACTCCTTTACCGATTTTCTGGCGGAACAGCCCTTTATTTTGAAGGGTTAACGTCTTCTCTTTGCGATGGCATCGAACACACAATTAATTCGTCAATTAAACCCCGTGAGGGTGAAAAAGATGTGACCTCCACTTTTCAATTCGAAGCTGTCTTTGATGGCAGTAACTGTTATTTTCGGAAGTTTGTTTCCGAGGTTCAAGTTACCTCAAACTGACAGCCTCGATACTTAGAGTAAAGAGAGGTCCTTCCCTTTATTTTGTCACCAGTGCCAGACGGTATCAAATTCAGCATAAATTCGCCCGAGATCAAAACGAGAGATTGCATTGAAACCAGGTAATATATCTTTCTCTTGCAGCCCCCGATCGAGAGCATCTTCCTGCACATAAAAGACCTTGGTTCCCTGTGCCATCAAGCGCCTCATATCTTCGGAAATATCCGCAGGATTTGACTGATGCCAATTTCCAAAGCTCAAGGCTTCAGCTTTTTGATGCGCAAGACTGTAGCATACGGCGTTTCCTTTGAGTAGAATCGTTATATCACCGCCTGCCTTCTTCATCGCTGAATTGATCCAGATGATTGTATCGTCCTGTTCTTCGGTTATGGCTCGATAGGCAGACTCAACAACGCTTAGGATTTTCTTTGGCATTTAAGACCTCGTTGCAATGATTAAGGAATTGTCAGAATTCTCGTTGAACGTAACGAGGTCGCCGGGAGATCCACGGCGGACACCGTGCACGGCTTCGCTGGCACCGCGTTCGTCTACACATAGACCACAGTTCACCCAATCAAGCTTAAGATTTTTAGATTGAGCAAAGGTCAAAAGCTCCGAAATCCACTTCTTAGGTAAAGGGTGATTTTCCATTTCCACGTCGCGGTTGTGGATCGCGTTTCCATGAGCCTGCTGCTTGTCAAATGGCAAAAAAACCGCGCCTTCATAGGCGAATACATTAACATTGTGACCCTGCTCGAGCGCAGATTTAATGAGCCGGAGTGCGGTCGTGGAGCGTTCGTTCTCGAAAGGTGGATCCATTAGAGCGAATGTAAGAGTTTTAGTCATAACTGATCTCCTAAATAAACCTGCAATGTTCTTTGATCAATGCCAGAGCACCTTGTGACCGGATGCCATGCGCTCTGTGATTGTATCGATAGATGATGATTTGATGCCTTCTATCATATCAGCGGGAGCGATGCCGCGCGTCTTTATGGCGAATTCGTCCACAAGAAGTTCGACCCGATGTTTGATCAGGTCTTGGACAAGCTCGGTGTATATCCCACGACGCGCGATCAACGCTGCATTTTGGACAAGCATGACAGTAACTTTGCCGCCACTTTGCGAGATGATCTGCGCTTCCCTCAAAAAGTGCTCTGCACTTCGGCATTCAAATGGGTCACTTGCCGCAATAAATAGGTAGGGGATCATGAAGCCTCCAAATTGAAAAGGATTCAGACATATGCGGAGTTGGCCTAGTCCGACTCAGCGAGTTAAAGATGGTTATAGCAGCATTCCGCCGTCAATCATAGGAGGCTAAATTTTCATATCTAGCAGGACCGGCTTGCAAGCCATTAAATGCGCCATCCCTCGAGCGCTGGCGATGTGGTATCTTTGCGTCCGAGATTTCCCAAACCAAAGATTTCTTCGATCGTTGAAAGGAGGTTGTAGAATCCGACTTTGGTTTTTACTTTGTTGTTAGGCTTGACCGATGGTCCCCAAAACGTCAGATAAATTTGATTCGAGCCCTTTGAGGTGCCCTCGTCAAAAGTCGTGATAAGAAGTGTATTGTCGCGAAATTTAGGGTCTTTGAGGAGTGGCCCAAAAGTGTTGCTGTACCATTTGTCCGCGAATTTTACTCCGGTGTCGTGACCATCGGATTCCTGATTAGGAACAAAAAATGAAAAATTGGGAAGTGTACCTTGGTTAACATCGGTAAAAAACTCTTCCGATTTAACAATTCTTGCGCACCTCGAAGGTGAGTTTTGAATGTTGCGAAAGCTTATGAAGGGCAGATGCTTCCGCGCATAGTTTCCAGATTTAGCGCCCAAAAAACAATTCCCCGGCCAATCTTCTGCATAGGCCTTCCACGTTTTTCCTTCGGCTTCAAGAAGGTCGCCTAGATGAGATGCATCGATATTTTTATTGTCATCGTCTTTTACTCCGAATGTATCTCCGGCAATCATAGCAAGGTAGTTGGGCTGAGAGGGATGAGTCGCGGCATAGGTTTTTTTGAAATTTGTTCCTTCGGTGGCTAGTCTTTTAAAAAAAGGCTGTGCAATAGCCTGCTTGTAGTCCGTGTTTTCAAACACGATCATGATCACATGCTCGATATCTGTAGCTTCTGGCAAGGAGCGGTTTTCCTCAGAGGATGCTGTGGCACCAGCATAGCTCGCAGGTGCAGTTTGGAAAATAATAAAGCCTAGGACAAGAATTGTTTGCAAGGATTGCCACGGAATCAAGCGACGCATAGTCATTTCCTTTCAGATTTTGAACGATTTTAGAGTTAGCATTGATTCATCGTAGCAAATGCGTCACAGGCAGGGTTGGTTTGGAATATTTAGGATTTAGCAATATCTATTTTAAGTATGCTTAAAAAGCCTCAATCACACCCTAACATAACAGATTACCAACAAATTAAGTTCGTTCTTTGGAGGTTCTTGAAAGTTGCATGGCGAATCAGATCAGATTTGCAAAAAAATGCTCATACATGCAAGAATTTGTGCTGAGACATGATTGCCATGAGGATGGGTTGCACATGAAGAAAAAAGGAACAACTTCGGCGAAGAAGGCCTCTGAAAGCGATTCCGGACCATTGCATAGCTTGCAAGGGGAGTTTCGCAAAGCCGTCCACTCATCGCCTGATATCAAAGATGCCTGGGAAGACTTAACTCCGCTGGCTCGCAACGAATGGATTTGCTGGGTTACTTCGGCAAAGAAGGATGAAACTCGGGTCAAACGAATCGAGCGTGCAAAGAAGGAGTTGGTTGAGGGCAAGCGGAGGCCATGCTGCTGGCCCGGTTGTCCACATCGGAGACCGTCTGCGGCAAAATGGTTTAAAAATTGAATCTGCGAAAGGATCGGGGATTGAGGGGGAGACCTTCGTCGTTCACTCCTCAGTACAAGTCAGATTAAGTTCGCGTGCAAAATTTGTGGCCAAGGTTTTTGCGCCGTAGCGAGCTAGGATAATGGCGCGACGCTGCTCTCTGTCTTCGGATGTAGCTTTTCCTTCGCGCGCTATCCGCTCAATGGTCCGAGCCAAGGCAGCGATATCTCTTTCGGGAAAGACGGTACCCAACAAGGGATCCTCGCCGATCACCTCCGCTATGGCTCCTGAATCCGAACCGATGACGCGGGTTCCCACCGCTAGGGATTCGATTATCACGCGACCAAACTGCTCTTTCCAATGGCTTTCGGTGCGCGACGGGACACAAAGCAAATCGATGGCCGAAAAAAAGAAGGGCATTGATTCAGAGTCAAGTGGTCCGCAATAGTGCGTTGCTACCCCGGCTTTTTCAAGTTCAAGCAGCCGATCCTCTAGATACTGGCGTAGCGGTCCGCGACCTGCGACAACAAGGGCGAGGTTGGTACGACTAGGATGAGTTTTCAATGCGTCCAGCAAATCTTCGAGACCCTTCTCCGGAGATAGGGCCCCACAAAAACCCAGCACATATCGATCGCTAAACCGATTTAATTCCAAAGACAAGTGTTCCTTGATCGCCTCTTTGGTTCTAAAGTAAAAAAGCGACTCATCAAACCAGAGTGGAAAGTAGTGAAGGGGGCCCTGGTAGCCTTGCTCACTTAAGACCTTCTTCTGTTCTGCTCCCAGGTAAAGGATGCCTTTGCAGCGCCGGAAGATAAAATTCTGAATGAGTCGCAAGGGCCAACGGAAGTCCTTTGTGATATTTTGCAGGGCAAAGCAGTAGAATTCTAAATTGCGGCCTAGGGCAAAGCGGGCCGCACAATAGTTTAACAAGCAGGTCGGAGCGTAAGGTTCTGTCATAGCCAATACCACATATCTTTGTCTTTTATCGCGAGTCAAAACTCTTACGCGAATCTTGCGCAGAAGGCTTGTGAGCCCGACGTAAACGACCCATTGGACATGAAGGCATACGACGCGCAGGCAAAAGGCCATGGTTCTTTGGCTCGTTTCCGAAAAGGGAGGGTCGAAAGGTGCACAACGCAGTCGCTGGCGCCCCAGTTCCTCAAATTCATGAGGTGCGACTAAGGCTATAACGCCCTGAATCTGCTCGGCAAGTTGATAGAAAAAGCTGCGATAGCTTTTGACGACAAGGCTCTGCCAAATCACAACGAGGACCGGGTCTTGTCCACGCGAGCGCTTATTGGTTTGATTCGTGTCCATCAAAACTGGTTCCTAATTTACTCGCTGGCGTGAAAACGTCAGCGACTTATAGTGGTTCTGGGGGGCTAACTCAAGTTCATCTTGCTTCTTTGGTTCCAAAAAGGCTAAAACTCTGGCACAAAAACGGTGTGGTTTGAACGCTACTGCTTGAGCCGGAGAATATTACTTTCTTCAACAGGCGAACAAGGAAACTTCTTGAAACCTCTTCCTTTGGAACCGCAGCAATCAGATTTGGACCATCTCCATTGGCTTGCGAGAGCTGGGATGGAGTCGTTTGCGGGCAAAAAAATATTGGATTTAGGGTGTGGCACAGGCTTTATCTGTCAAAAGGCAATTCGAGAGGGAGCGGTGCTCGCTGTTGGTGTCGATCTTTTGGAACCACTTTTTTCACAGTCGCCCGAAGCTTCTGGCTGGAGATTCCTTCGCGCCGATCTCAATGAGCCTCAAGTCATCAAGGAGCTCGGCGAGATTTTTGATTTGATTCTAGCTTTTGACATCATCGAGCACCTTGAATCTCCCTATCGATTTTTAAGGACCTGTAGCGACTTACTCTCTAAAGATGGCGTTTTGATCATGACCACGCCAAACCTAATGTCATGGGAACGTTTTCTAAAGCCTAATCGCTGGTCGGGAATTATGGATCCTCAACACAAGGTTCTGTTCACTAAGTATAGCCTAAATTTTTTGCTGCACCGTTGTGGATTTAGCAAAGGCAAATTTCTAGCGCCGCTCAGGGCCCTCGATTTTCTGGGGCCACTGCAGCCTCAAATTGGTGGACAAATGTTGTCGATCATTCAAAAGTAAAAAGGATCAGAAGATATTTGCATAATGCTGGCGGTGACCCCTCTTCAGGGCCTTTTTAATCTGGCTCTCAGCTCGTTGGTTGTTGCCGAGCGATTTCCTCGTAAACTTTGTCAATTTCATCGGCGGCATGATGCCAATGATAAGCCATCACTTTAGCTCGCGCTGCTGCGCCGAGGCTAATTCGCAGTGCACCATCGCGCAAACGTTCTATTTGGGACGCTAATTCCTGGGAATCAAAGCAGTCTTTCAGCAATATCCCCGACTCGTCGGGAATGATAAGCTCGGCTGCACCAGCAAGGCGAGATGTGATAACGGGAATACCAGAAGCCATGGCCTCGGTGATAACAAGCCCAAATGGTTCATATTGCGTTGGAAACACCAGCGCATCACTGCCACTATACAGTAGATCGAGATCCCGTCGCGACCCAAGGTAGAATACGCGTCCCCTGAGTCCGAGCTGCGCAATTTGGTCATGATAAAGAGTCACGGAGTCTCTGCCCACGATCAACAAATTGACTTTTTGTAGGGATGGTTTTGCTAATGCGTCTAATACGATTCGAAGACCTTTACGCTTGAATTCATTGGCGACAAAAATCAAAGTTAGCTCGTCATCTTGCAGGTCACGGCCAATAGAGCGTTGGATTTCTTTTCGACCGCTTGCGCGTTTATTGGGGTGAAAATAGTCCAAATTAACACCGCTGTAGACCACGGCTATCTTGTGTTCCGGGATTTTGTAATACTTTTTGAGTTCATCTTTAACGCAATGAGAAATAGCAATAACTTTTTTAAAATTCCCCGGCAGGTATTGTATGGTCTCAGTAAATATTGTGAGGTGGTGAATCGGATTGAGGATTTTTAAGAACCAATGCTTCGAGAATCGTGGCAGCTGCTGAAGCGAAATAAGAAACCAAGCCTTATGGACACTATGCGCATGGACAATATCTTGACGAAAGGCGCTGGCTCCTTGGGTATGAGAGATCCGTTCGGTCTTTTTGAGGAGCGCCCTCTGTGCGAACAAACAAAAACTGAACTGAGTTAGAAACCTTGGTCGTTTAAGGCACGGGATCTTCTGCTGCG
This sequence comes from uncultured Oligoflexales bacterium, assembly GCA_964582405.1. GTDB lineage: Bacteria > Bdellovibrionota_B > Oligoflexia > Oligoflexales > Oligoflexaceae > CAZOSN01. The sequence continues at coordinate 23,302 of CAZOSN010000062.1, forward strand.
CGATCGATAAAAATTCGGAATCCACCTCATGAGTAAACAACTCTACCTCATGGCGATCCTTTGTGATCGTTATCAACTCCGAAAGGTAGCGTTCGACTCCGCCTTTGCGGTTGATGGAGGGATAAATATAAGCGATTTTCAAAATGTCCTCGCTGGAGTCATATCAGATTCAAAAAAACCATCTCAAAAAAGTATGAGCCTGTTTAAGAGGGGTCATTTTTGGGTTTTATCGAGGCGACCCGAGAACCGAAGCGCAGGTTGGCTCTAAGTCATCATTCAATATTTTTATCTTAAATTCAAGGCTAGATACCGGTCGTTTTCGGCAAATTTGATTTCTACATATAGTTTCGAGTGCGCACAATTTCCTTCTGCGTGACAGCAGCAGGATCATGCCTACGCATAGCAAGCTCGATCAC
>CAZOSN010000063.1:0-23260 GCA_964582405.1 uncultured Oligoflexales bacterium
CCGCCATGTGTCAGTGTCCGCTATATTAAGTTTTCCCGTCCTACTCAGAAACGGCTACGATGTGTGGCCACAAACCAGATTCCGTTATCAGGCGATTTCGGCATCGGTTTTGATACTTGCCACGACCTACACAACTGTGTTTGGAAACTGTTTTTCCGATGGCGAACGCAAGGGAATCGGGGCAGGGTTTGGGTATACCTGGGTACCCATGGATATCATGCAATACCTCGCCGAAAAAAAACTCGCTGGGTCAATCTTTCACAATTACTCTGACGGCTCCTACATCATGTACTACCTCTGGCCGCAAAATAGGCCCGTGATCGACTCCCGCACCGACCTATTTGGCGAGCAGTACTTTATGGAGAACAAGAGAGCATTCGAATCCATCGACGCAATGCAGAAGTATATAGACAAGTACCACCTGTCGCTTGCGATCCTTGAGCTCTCAGATCGCTACCAGATGGCGCGCCAATATTTTATGAATCACCCTGACTGGCAGCTCGAAAAAGTGGGTTCTTCTCGTGTGCTATTTGCCAAAAAAATTCTCGAACCTGGTCCAAGGCCTCTCCTCGATAGATTTCCGCAAAGCGCATCCTCAAAGCCAAGAGAAGCTCCCCTGGTGATCAACCCCGAGATCTGCAGGATAGCACGCCTCCTTGGTCACTGCGTGGCGATGCACGAGCAGTCGAAGATGTGCGATAGCTACTGCAATGAAAGTGAGATCCAGACGGCTCAGGCTTTGGGGTCCAAAGATGGCTCGTGCAAAGATATGATCACCCGTTGCGGCGAGAAAGAAGTCGCCTGCGGGTCCTGCAAGCTCATGTGCCTTTCATACGCCGAAGCCGCGCCAGCGCTCAATTCCATATTGGGAACAACCTACGCACCACCCGCAACCTGCGGGCCATAGAGATTTGAGAAGGGCTTTTTGTCCAAACTTTTATTGTCCAAACTTTTAATTTCTCAGGGAATGAGTGGATGCAAACTGTGACCTTGAACCCGGAAAAAAGAGAAACCATCGCCAAAATAGTTGTATGGTACTACCAATATCAGCGAGTTTGGGCACTCAGCCTCTGCTTCGGATATTTTCTATATGATTTTTATTTTCGAAGCGTGGGGATTGCGCAAAATTTTCTGTGGTTGGGCGATCAGATACGAGACTGGACGATCGCGCAACGAGGGCTTTTTTCCATGCCCTCCCATGGGACCATGCGAAGCACCGATGGCCAATATTCGTATGGACCAATCTACTACTGGCTTTTGTATTTAATCCGAGTCACCGTTGGCCCCTTTTTTAATCATCTTCCCCATGCCGGAGGGCTCGGCATCGCATTTTTTCATGCGCTGGCTGATACCGCTCTGGTCTATAGTCTTATGGCGAGAAACATATTCAAACCCCTCGTCTTGGCCTTTGGCCTCGTTCTTATGTCAAGCCCGCTCGAAGGAGCAATTTCTGGGACCATCTGGAATCCACCCGTTGCCGTGTCGTTTATACATTTGGGTCTGGCTCTGGTTATTCTTCCCCGGCTCAGATTTCAAATTAAGAACCTGATATTTGTCACACTCTGTGCAATTTTTGCGGTCCATGCTCATACCCAGGCGATATTCAGCAGCGCCGGAATCCTGCTTGCTGCGGTTTTTCTCTGGCACCAATCTGGAAACTTTGATTTAAAAACAGGCCTCAAAACTCTGGGAATCTTGACTGTCGCAAGCCACGTACCCTATATACTGCACGTTTTGAACCATGGCTACTCAAGCAGCACGTCAACAATTTCGGATGGTGTCAAACAGCTTTTCCTCGAACACTCCATCCCAAACCTCCGAGCAACCAGCTTATTTATCCAACATAGCATCTCGACTCAGCTTATCCCCGAACTTGATGGTTTCCCAATATTTTGGATATGGATACCAACCGCAGCATATTTGCTTTTTAGACCCTTAAAAGCAGGCATATTTTGCCTAATCGGAATCGGACCCATGATCCTTGTCACCTTTGGCTTTGCCCTCGTCAAAGTCGCGTTGAATGACTACTGGTTTATTACCCTCTACGCCTCATTTCTCCTAATATTTTTGGTAGTTATCGAAGACCTCCACCGACGGTTTGCTTTTTTTCCATACAAGTCCCTTAGCCTTGCTCTCCTGGGCCTTACGCTTTTGATCCAACCAAAACACATCGCAATGCGCCAAACTCTTGGGATTTTGCCTGACTATAAAATCATGGTCGATGCCGTAACCCAGATTAAGAACGACGCAATACCGGTGAGCAAAATTAGCGACGCTAGCCGCGATACCATAAGCTGTGCATCTTGCCTGTATGAATTCATAGGCGGCAAACTCGACCCCAAATCCGAGACTCAGGCCACATTATCCAAAGAAGGTCAGGTGACTTTCGTGACCCAGCGGCCGTAACAAAGCTTTTCGTGGCACCCAAAAAAATTCTTCCGAAAGTAGGAACTTTCTAACCATCAAGGGAAATAGAAAGCGAGCCGACTGGTACACAGAGTAGTCCGTGGTTTGACGATTTCGCTTCAGACTCAATGGACGACTTCCCCTATAGAATGCCAGGAAGGGCAAAGCGAATGGCATTGGTCCGGCCAAATACGAATCGCGACTTTCGAGAATCGCCAAATTGCGTGGTTTTTCGAGACCAAAATCGACTCTACCTCACCATCAAAATTTCAAAAATCACCCTTGAGGAAGCCAAACATGATTGGGCACTCATCGAGGATCTCATGGGTTTGAGCCCGTTTAGTATGTTTGTAGAATACGACTTTTCAAGTTTTCCAAGCTCTGACGTGCGAAAATTCTGGACTGACAAATCGAAAGCCCAGATCTCGGCAGTAGCCGCCGTGACCGACTCCAAAATCGCCAAATTGTTTGGTCATTTCATGATTGGCCTAACGGCAGGTTTTACAAAAGCAAGGTTATTTAACCGCTTTGATGAGGCTCTCTCCTGGCTTCAACGGATCGATGGCCAAAGTTCAAATATAGATCGATTTCACGAAATCATAGAAGAATGCCGGCATCAAATCAAATCAGATCCCTTCCCCTATCTGCTGAAGCCTATTAACGGGACAAATATCTGCGAAATAAAATCGAAGGGACCGGTGCAATTAACACCGGCAATCGTATCGAGATTAGCTGACGAACTAAAAAGCTTTTCCATCCGATGTCAGTCGAAGGTATCAATCATAAATTATCCTGGGAAGATAACTTTTGCCGATCCACGATCTCTCCGTTCACTTGCCGATCTTGAATTCATCGATCGGGCAGCACTTATTTTAGGAACAGGGTTTTCCTATTTCTTGGCGAATTTCTTCATGAGGTTAACCAAAAAAGCGTATCCCGTGCGACTTTTCAATGATCGCGACGAAGCCATTTCTTGGCTTATGAACAGGGATACAGAAGACATTTCAGTGCCAAACTCTACACCGCTTAAGTCAGACGTCGATAGGATCCAAGATGTACTCATTTCCTTTGCCGAAAAAAACTTCTCTCCCCGGATCAAGTGCGACCACATTCAAGATGAAAACCTTCGGCTTATTAGTCTTGCTATAAATACCCTTGGAGATGAACTATATCATTCAACGGTATCCAAGGACGAACTTGAACAGCAAAATGCTTTTCTCTCCACTATAGTTGAGAATATTCCGCTTGGTCTTGTTATCAAGGATGTCAGAAATGACTACAAAATCACCTTATGGAATCGAGGCGCCGAAAAAATCCTGGGACATGACCGGGAAGTCATGCTTGGTAAAAGAGCCCTAGAATCTCTCGCAAATGAAGCCGCTAGGATCAGCCTCGAAAGCGACCTGCAAACCGTGGCAAAAGGAAAATTACTCGAGTTACCCGAAACCGAGGCTAACATACCCGGACGAGGCCTGGTGCCACTCAATATAAAAAAGCTTCCTATCTTCGACCCAACTAGCTCAACCTGTAGCTACCTTTTGGTGATCTTTGAAGACCTGAGTGAAAGAAAACAAGCCCAAGAGCGCGAGAAGCAGGCAAAAACTGATCTCAAAAACCAGGAGCAGTTACTGAGAAATCTCGTCAATGGAATTCCTGCATTAGTGTCCTACTGGGGACATGATTTACGAAACGTGATCGCCAATAGCTATTATCAGAGATACTTTGGGAAAAGCGCCGAGCAAATGAAGGGCCTTCATATTAGAGATATGGTAGGCGAAGCTGTTTTCGAAAAAGCCAAGCCGATGATCGAACGCGTGCTAAGCGGACATGCACAAATCCTCGAAAATTCCGTACCGACACCCGAAGGGATTAGGCACCTTAGGGTTCACTATCAGCCCAACATCATAGATGGTGTGGTAAACGGCTACTATGTCGTTGCAACAGATATTACCGAAGAGAGAAAATCCGAAGAACGTGTTCTCATCGAACGCGAGAAATCTCTGCAGGCCAACAGGCTTGCAACGCTCGGCGAGATCGCAGCGGGTATCGGTCATGAAATCAACAACCCCATGGCGATCATTGATGGCAAGGCGGTACGAGCGCTCAAGCTTCTTTCGCATGAACCGATCAATCTGCAGGAGATCAGAAATTCTTTGAATGACATTAAAGAAACCAGCCAGCGGGTCATTAAAATCGTATCGGGTCTGAGGTCGGTATCGCGAGATGGCAAAGCCGATCCTCATCAGCTATTTGACTTGAAGCAGCTTTGGGAAGAAACCTTATTGATCTGCCGTGGCCGATTATTGCAGCATGAGGTGACGCTGTCGGCTGACTTTCAGACAGATCGGACGACGATCCTCGGAAATAGCACCCAGGTTTCACAGATCCTGTTTAATCTGATCAGCAATGCCGACGATGCCCTGGCAGACACAAAGGACAAGTGGCTGCTTCTTGAGGTAAAAGAGGCTGGCGAATTTCTCGCCATTTCGCTGACCAATGGCGGCAATAAGATTTCCGAGGATGTCCAATCCAAAATATTTACCCCGTTCTTTACGACAAAAGAAGTGGGCAAAGGAACGGGCCTTGGTCTGAGCCTATCCCGAAAAATCGCCGAGGCCCACAACGGATCCCTCGAAATAGACCCAACCTGCCCCAACACGAGGTTTATCCTGCGATTGCCACTTTCTGAGGGGATATCCCCCGCGCGGTCCGCATAGCGCAATAGGTAGTTTTTATTATCCTTTACAACCTTTCTTAAGATCCCCTCAAAATAAACCGATAAGAACCCCAGAGTTTCTTTAAAGCAAATTGGGAGACAATCTATGAAATCGCGCAATTTACACCAAAATCTAGGCGTTTGTGCTTTTCTTACCCTGTCTGTCGCGGCTTCATGTTCCGATAGAAAAGAAGGTAAAACGGATCAATCCCGAGCGCAGTCTGTTGCCGGGCAAGACGGAACTCCCTCGCTCGTGCAAACGGTAGAAGAAGCCACGGGGATATCTGAGTCCATGGTTCACAACGCGAACATGCCAGCTTTGGCGCAATTGTTATCCGATATTGCCGCGTACCAACGATATCTATTGGAATCAGCCGAAACGCGCAATTTGGGCGAATTGGTATCGGGAGTGGATGGACGCGCTATCGCCGACAACTGGTCCAGGTCTGCCGCCGACTTAGAAGCACCTGATGATATACCAGCGGGGCAATATCGATTTGATACACTGACCATGGCGGGTCAGAGGCTTACAAAATTGCTAGTTTGCGCCACTTCGATAGACGGAAGAAGTGCCCCATCTGCCTCGGGTTCTTCCGCTATTGTAAGGCGAAAAAGCTACCACGCGATCAATTATATGGAATTCTTTTATGAAGATGGAGTATCTAGACAAATCGGAATTGCGCCCTTAAAGAACTCTGTGATCAACGCTGGAGAACAAAATGGGTTGATCACCTACTGCAAGTCAATGACGTTCGACGCGAACGATCAGATCACATTTCTCAAGCTTGGTTATCAAAGCGGATATGGAGAAAGCACCTTTCTAAGCTCATTCTATTTGAAACTCTACATGCCAGAATTCGAACGCGCTGTCGGGTCGGATGGTAGTCCCACGTCTGTTGCACGAACGGCCTACGAAAAGGATTTTATCGTTGGGGATGGTGAGGGTGAAACCTGGCAAGTGAGAGGAGAGGATCAACAGGCTTTCGCAGGGGTTTTTGGCACGTTTATCTTAAACGATCAATCAACAGGAGTTTTCTCAGAGCAATCAGACGGGACCTTCAAGGAAATCATAGACAAGAATCCACGGATAGCAAGCCTAGGCGGCATTCTTGGTCGCGGCGCCCCCACCGTTGAATCCCTCCGGCAAACAGCTGAAGAACGTGACCTCGTCCTAGATCACTTTAGAGCCTTTCATTCATGGCTGACCACTGTCACCGGGAATAAGGACGATCAAAGGTCTGCAGTTCAGCTGGGGCGGTGGTTAGACTCAAACAGTGGAAAGGCGTCAGCGGGAGAACTGACTCAGGCATTTAGGGTACTTTTATCGAGGTATTGGATTGTAGATTCAATAGAACGATTTATTGACTCTCTTGAGACCGACACATCCGCGCAAATGCAAACTCGTCGGAGCTATTTTCAGAGATTAATTGGACCAAGTTATCAGCGGAGAAACGCGAGGGTCGTGGTAAATTTCGAATCGACTACTGGATTTGATGTTTACAGAGATTTCTATGCGGTGGGAGGCAGCAGCAGCATGGCTAATCTCACTTTAACGGCCAGACATAACGGTCACTGCGATCCCAGTACGAAATATGCTGGCCAAGGCCTAAGGTTTTGTACGGATACAGCACGCGAATCCTATATCACATATCAGGGTGAAATCGCCGTCGCCATGGGACGAGCAGCAAAATTAGCTCTCGGTCCTTGGCAGCAATTTACGATCAAGGCTGACTTCGTAGGCCTAAGTAAACTCTGGGAACCAACTATCAACAATGACATAAGGGCAGCTATCGTTGAACCCACGCCCGCTTCCGGTTCATCGACGGCACAAACAACCCCCAATCTCAATGCCTATAACAGAGTCTCCGCTGCGATGGCAACCTACCTTACAACGCAAAATAGCATGAACAGTGTGATCACGAGCACCGGGAGCTCTGTCATGGCAAACAGTGTAAGCAGAACGGCTACATCGAGCATCCAAACGATCCTTGCCCCTCTATTTCCGTTATATGATTCAAATTCGAATTAATTTTAAAAGGAGAGAAGAGTGAAAGCAGGCTTCAAAAGAATAATCATGCTGTTTGTCAGTGCCACCACAATTTGCTCATGCACGAGTAAATCCGGACCAAAACCCTTGCATCGAAATCAAGATGCCAATTATGAATCAGGAAAATCTGTTCTAACATCGATCGGTTTAGATTCCAATTTGAAAAACACTCTGACAAGCCTTAGCTCCCAATACTTGGCGGAGCTCAATTGCGACGGCGGTATTCAAATAACCAAAGACGCCGCTTTACCTGCAGGTGCGGTCGCCTTGGAGTTGGTTTTTGAAACTCCCAACAATGAATCTTTTTCGGGCAAGTCCTGCTGGCTCAAACTATGGCTGGATCAGTCCCGAGCACCCGCCGCGGAGCTTCAAAAATATAACTTCCGTGAAACTCGCAACATTGGACTTAAGCCCTACAATTCGATCCTGATTTCAGGTAAAAGCACGGTGACTTCACGGATCCTAAGCGTAAATTTCTATAAGGCGTTTACGCTTAAAGACTTGCCAGCACCGCAGGAAGGTGGCAACGCCATTACACCGACTCTACAATTAGAAGTCAAAGCCAACGGTGGATCCGCAGTAACCCTGAGTGTCCTTGAACTCATTTGTCGAAATACGGCGGCCCAAAGCCTAGCTCTTAACCCAGCACAGGATACTCTTCTCATTCCCCAGGCTGGAACTCTTTCTGTCCAGTCTCGGACAGTACCTGACTTTGCCACAAGGACCGGCAGCACCTGCTACCTCGGTGGAGTCGATACGCAAGGTAACGAATACGAAAGCGCTCAGGTCGTTCTAGTACTTAAACAAAATATTTATACCGGAAGGGATTCTCCCTATCTGTTGTCGAAGCTTCCTCCGAGGGGAACTACCGGAAGTGCATCGGTCGTAGTGTCCGCTGTCATTGCCGATTGCAATGGCAACTTAGGCACCGATGGCAGCGGCTGTTCGAATTCAGGCGCGTCCGGTGCGGTGATACCTGGCCTCAGTTTAGTTAAAGAGTTGCTTGGATTTACGGGATCCATAAACGAGATAACCTTTGCGATGCTTGACGCTTACAATCAGTGTCCGTATCCAACTGAATCATCTCCGGCCGTTACGCTGAGTTTTGGTACCGGTAGCAACGAGAATAAACTGACGATCACCGCAAAAAATAATCCAGGAAACTCACCCTGGAAAAATATCGGAGACGGTGCCTTTGATATCGTATCTGTTACCTATGATGATATCATGTCGACCATTCAGATTGACGTTAGCAACAATAGCAATAAAAAACTGACTCTCTATGCTTTCTTAGATATAACTCTTTCGGGTCGTATCGATGATATCGGATTTAAAATCTATGAGACAACGCAAGAGGTTGACATCATCACCGTACCTAATTTGATTCTCGAGTCCCAATCTACCAAATTTGTAGGTCGTGTACCATCATTAGGAAATTGCACGCCATCAGGACGTTAATTATGAAGCAATTGGCTATAGCTGCTTTTGTGCTGACCAGCGTCCTGAACCTCGACTGTTCAGGGCATTCAAAATCAAGCACTCGAATCCCAAACAGGCCCTCTGAGGCCCATCGCGAGGAAAATCCGGTATCCAGTAGCTCGGTGGTGGACGAAGCACAAACGGAGAGCGAAAGCAAAGATAGGAAAGCACAAGATACGAAGGAAACGGATCATGCTGATATTCTCAAAACTCAAGGCGGAAGTAATAGCACTGCCAATCCGCTATGGGTAGCAGCGTTCAGGCTTTACCAAAACGAAAATTTAAATTTTGAGGGAAGCTACCACCAAGTAGCAGCAAACGCCAGTGGACAAAGCCTCGCTGTGATGAGAATTCAAGACACTTCCAACGACAAAATCTCCTATATCGCAGCAAGCTACTCTCCGGATGGCGTCAACTGGCAGCCCGAGATTAGGCTAGACCGCGACACAGCCGAGAGTTTAACTCCCAGGCGGTTTGCGGTTGCGATATCCCCCGAGGGTCACGGGCTGGCGATGTGGTCACAGGATAAAAGCGAATCGCAATCGATGCTTTATGCTGCATTATTCGATCCCGCTACCAAGCAATGGCAAGATCCTATCCTACTCGCTGAACGAGGCGGATATCATTTTGCCCTAGCTTACGATGCAGCTGATAAGCGCTTCTGGTTTGCCTATAGCGAGGCAACCGACGGTCTTAGTGTCGCTCTTGCGATCAATAGCATTGGCCCAACGGCAAATGCGCCTGGCACAGCTCAGTTTCTTAGTTCAGATAGTCGCGTGCAATACCTTACCCCTGTCATTACCATGAACCAAGGCAAGGGCGCCCTCGCCTACAAAAAGGTTAACTTAAATGACGGCAGTCCGCTAGCGTATGAAGTCATCATAAGCTTTAAAAATGCGGGCCTGGTCTGGAGTCCGCCAATCTCAGCTTCGGAAAATGGATCGAACAGCCCATCGCATCAGCAGGATGCTTCCTACAAACGCGCCGTCCCCGACCTGAGCGTCGGTATCAGCAAACTTGGTGAAACAGTTGTTGTTTGGGATGTTGATCACAAAGGGAGCAATGCAGGGAGTTTTGTCAATGAAATTTGGGCGGCGGTATATGGCGCAGATGGGCAAAAAAAGCGCCATCAAAAACTCTCTCAGCAAGGTGAGAACAATGCGCACCCCTTAATTCAATTTAACGACGATTCAGACGCTTTAATTGTCTGGCAGCACTATGCCGACCCATCGCCCAATTGCACGATTGAATTTACCTTTTATCAGCACGGGGCCCAGAGTTTTAGCCCCTCACAAAGTATCAACGGGACCTTCACCAACAATCAGTACGCCCCTGACGTTATTCCGTTCGGTGGATCTGATTTCATCCTAGTTTTTACCGAATGGAACGGGAAACACTACGAAGCGAAAAGCAGCCTATTTGCTAGTCAAACTAAAAAATTTAACAGTTCAATTCTTATATCTGACCCAACCGAGACCATGGATAGCAATTTTCCGAGACTCTATAAAAGGCCTAATAATGAGATCTCTGTCCTTTGGCGACAAATAGTTCCTATCAAAAGCAATCCTACCGGAGTTCGGACAATCCTAGGTGCTCAGTATCGGCCTTGAAAAACTTTTTGGACGGGGTGCTAGTTTCAACCACAACCTTCCCTTTCTGCGTTGGCCCCCGAGGGAACCTGTTGGTCATTATTGGCGTTTGATCCACTCCGACCACCAGGATTATCCACTGTCGTTTGCGTCTGCGCCGGTCCTGATCCGCGCGCGGTCACAGTCTGATCTCCGCTAGCCTTCCTTGACCCACCCGCAGGCGATCCCGTCAGCGGGTCAGCAGAACCGGCAGTCGGATACCCCAAAACTGCGGGTTGACCGATCTCCTGGGACGCTGGGTTGCCTGCCGGCGCAACCTGACCAGCCCCTTCGCGCGATGATGTGTTGCCTGCAGACGAAGCTTGCCCCACCTCCGGGGATGCTGCGCTGCTCCCCAAGGCATCCGACCCGTCCGTCTGGTTACCAGAGGTCGGATTTCCTTGGGCATTCCCTTGAGACGGACCAGAATTGGCTGCCAGAGCCTGATCGCGGGCGGCGGCTTCGGTGCGGTAGAGGTCGTTGATCTCCTGAATATCGCTTGGTGACATTGACCGTAGGCCAACTGGCAGCTTCTCGCCCGCTTTGGGTTCGAGAGTTTCTAGTCCGTTGCTTCCCGGCGCCACGCACACATTGAGGCTTGAGTGCATGATGGAGCTAAAATCATAGGGGGTCGTGAGATTGTATCCGGTATTGTAAGTGATCGCGATGTAGGCATCGTAGCATTGGCTGATCATGCGCTCGGGGTGGACGATAATATGTTCGTTGCGATCGGATCTGCTCTCCTCGTGAAACACCCCGAGGGCATGGGATAATTCATGCTGAATTCCGGCCATAGCGATCGTGTGAGCCAGATAAAGCCCCTGACCGTTGGGGATGGCTCCCGCAAATCCGATCGTGGAGCGGGGATTTCCATCGGAGATGAACCTGAGGTAATAGCCATGGCGGTTTTTATCATGGGGTTCAAACCGAATGAGGGTTTTTTGCTCCATATCCTGGATCGCTGCTATCACCCTATCGGAGAGCTTGCTTCCACCAAATTCGGGCGAAGTTAGAACAGTCGTGTCGATCACATAGGGAATCACGGCCTTAGGCCAGCGGTTAACCACAAAATTTACCGGGTACGGACTTTGGAGCGCAAAGCTTGGATCTGAGTGCAAGATCATATCGCCCAACATTACACTTCCATCCCTCTCGACCAAGGACTCAGGAACCGATGCTATCCTTGAGCCATCGTCCAAGTAGATCCCGGCGCGTGGAATCAGGCAGGTGCCCTTGGCTTCACCGCCTCCCGCGGTTCTTTGGTCCTTTGAGGAGCGGGTCGTTTGATCCAAGGATTTCGGCACGCCATCATCCTGGCCGCAGGCGACGAGCACCGAGGTTGCTGCTGCGAAAATCAGTGTGAAAGGCGGAGGGCAAAGACGGGTGCGTTGACCAGGTTTGAGTAAACCTGGCCGGTTAGGCCTTGCAGTCATGGGTATCCTTCCCGGAAAAATATCCTCTAACGAAACCTGGATCCAAGCATCCAGGCCCAGGGGATTTCACCCCGGCAGACCTTATCGGCAGGTGATGGAAAAACTTGAATTGTAAGCAAATTTAGGGATTTATAGCCAAACAGCCCAAGTGTGCAAGATATTGCCTATTGGGAGACCATTTCTCTTGCCTATGACCATGCGATGTCGTGCCCGCTACTCAGGCTTCTGTTCGAGAGCCCATCGAATGATCTCAGCCACAGGCTCGATAAGATCTGAGGGAATGTACTCTTGAACATTGCCCGAATTCATCAACGCATGGGCCAACGGGACATTCTCCATCATCGGAATTTCAAACTCGCGGGCATAGGCCTTGGCGCGTTGCGCATCAGGCCCCTTGGCCTTGATTGAAATAAGCGGCAGCGGGGTCACATCCTCTTTATAAAAAAGCCCAATCGCAAGGTGCTCAGGGTTCGTAACCAAAACCGTCGAGTCGCGCACAGCCTGCCTGGGCTCCTCATTGATAATTTCGCGGTGAAACTCCTTGCGCTTGTGCTTGATTTCGGGATCACCTTCTTGCTCTTTGTATTCTCGCTTGACCTCATCCATTGTCATGCGCATCGATTTAAGAAACTGCTTTTTCTGAAACAGGAAATCCAAGGCAGCGACCACGACAAAAGCAATCGCTGTGAAAAAAAAGATTTTCCATGAGATCACCTTGACCAAGGGGATGATGCACTCCATCCCACAATCGGGGACTCTAACCAAGTCAGCAATCGCGTCGCGCACAGCCGTATAAAGGACAAAAGAAAGCACCAGTGTCTTGATAACCGATTTCAAGAGTTCGACCATGCTCTTGATCGAAAACATGTTTTTCATATTTTTGACTGGATCTATTTTGCTGTACTCAGGTTTGAGCGGCTCAAAGGCCATCACAGGTCCGGTCTGAAGAAAATTTGACAGGATCGCTACCGGAACTACGATCACAAACATCGGTAGCGACATCAAAAGAAACTCGCGGGTCGTGACCTCAGCCATCGCAACTAAGGCTTGTGTAAAAGGTCGATTCAAGACATCGATCGCGGCCGTGATTAATTTGGAAAAATGCTCGGCATAAAAATCGGTCGTAGCCCCCAAGAATAAAAACATCGTCACCAGCATTGCGGCCGAAACGACTTCCTTACTCTTGGCAACCTGACCTTTCTTGCGAGCGTCCTCCAGACGCTTCTGGGTAGGTTCTTCGGATTTATCCTTATTGTCTTCGCCGCCGCTCATCTTACAAGCTCCAACACATGCTGGCTCAACGAACCGAAATTGTTAAAAAGCGCATTATGATGCTCAATGAGCGTGCCAAAATAAAGCGAAAGGATTAAAAACGCTAAAGCACTCTTGATCGACATGGCAAGAAAAAAAACATTGAGCTGGGGTGCAAACCTATTCACCAAAGCCAGAGCAAATTCCGCAAGAAACATCGCGATAATCACGGGCGCCGCCAGCAATACCGTAAGCTCCAGAATAAGCGAAAATTGCTTCACAAAAAAATCGACGCCCCCGAGCGAAAAATGCGGCCAAAATTTCGTAATCCCCCAAATCGAATAGGATTGATAAAAACCCTGCAAAAACATCCCAAATGCGCCGCTTGTCAAAAAAATCACGGTCGTTCCCTGCAGGAATATAATGCCAATCGGACTAGCTTCTGACGATGAGAGTATGTTGGTCATCGAAAGAACGGAGGCTCCGCGCTGGTTGTCAATCACTGTTCCCACGGCCTCGACGATCACAAAGGGTATATTCACCACAAAACCGATAAGGATGCCCAAGGCCGCCTCTTTGATGAATACCGCCACAAGTTCCAGCGCGGTGTAGCTTATGCTTGCGATCTCCTTATCGACCACCGGCACGAGAAACAACGAGAGCGCAAATATCAAGCCATTGCGGATCAAGAAACCGCCAAGCGCATTGCGGCTTAGAAAATTAACCACGGTAAACGCCGCAAGAATCCTAGGCAAGATCATGACAAATGCAAAAAAATAGTGGCGAAACTCTTCGATGGTGTTACCCCGCTACATGAGGAATCCGATCAAAGATCATTGTGGTATAGCTGTACAATTCCCGTCCCATCCAATTGGAGGTCAGGTAAAACACGATGATCACCACGATCAATTTAGCGGCAAACCCCAGAGTCTGCTCCTGGATCTGAGTCATAGCCTGGATAAAAGCGATCAAGGTGCTAATCACCGATGCTGCGATAATGCTGGGAAGCGACAGCATCAAGACCAAAAACATCATCTTGGCCGTAAAATCGATGACCTCAGCACTATTCATTGATCGATCTCCTAGTGGGTCAGTCCCACCGTTTATGGCTATTGACGTCGGGACTGACCCACTAGTAGCTGAGTATGAGTCCCTGGATGAGCCTCGTCCAACCATCGACCAAAACAAACAACAGGAGTTTGAAAGGCAGCGAAATCGTCATGGGCGAGACCATCATCATACCCATGGCAAGCAAGACATTAGACACCACAAGATCAATTGTAAGAAATGGGAGATAGAGAAGAAAACCCATTTTGAAGGCATCGGTAAGCTCGGTCAAGACAAACGATGGCAAAAGAATGAGAAAGCTATCAAGGCCGATACTGGATTTGTAGTCTTCTGGCCATTGTTCTTTGGCTTGCGCGATAAAAAAGTCCTGCTGCTCGACCACGGAGTGTTTGACCATAAACGCCTTGAATGGCTCAGCAGCCTTCTGAATCTGATTCATGAGGTTCTTCTGGTCATCAAAGCTCAAGGTTTCCTTGGACAGGACATCGTAGCTCTTCATGCCGACCGGAGCCATAATGAAAAGCGTGACCACCAAGGCGATCCCATGCAGCGCGATATTGGGAGGCGTCTGCTGAACCCCAAGGGCATTGCGCAAGAGTGAGAGCACGACAGAAATTTTGACAAAGGATGTCGCCATCACCGCAATAAATGGGATCAGGGTAAGGACTGACACCAGAATGATCAATGAAAACGGATCGGGCAAATTATTGGCCATGGCCGCTCCTTCGCAACGCTTCATTGAATAGAATAGCGGATTACGGACATGGAATTGACGGTCGAATTTGCCTACTGCGCGACTAAGGCGAAACAAATCAAGTTTGGGAAAAATCCGATCCTATGCATTCATGATGGGAGTATGCGTAACACGCCCTACAAAATCAGACAAATGATTCTATTGGCGAAGAAGATTTTGCTGGTTTTATGCTCGGAGCTTTGGTTTCCCAAGCCTCGATCATGAGCGCCGGGCGCCCCTGAAGCGTCATAGGTTGAGCTTTGCCGATCAAGATCCCACCTTCGCGGATCGTCAGAGTTTCAGGGGTCTTTGGCCACGAAAATTGATAACCGTTCATAATCTCGCTCGCATCCTGAACCTCTATCTCAAGCGCGCCATACTCCAGAGTGAGGTTTACAAGATCTTCATCTGAACAAGGGGCTTGGCTAAGCCTGAGCTCGCCCAGAGTTGCAACACCATCCGCCAGATTTCCGGCAAAGCAAAGCTCGTCGGTGAGCCTTAAGGTAAAATTTGCCCGGTCAGGCGCTTCGTCCAAAAAAATCACATCTCCTGCCTCTAGCTCCAGATAAAGCTCAGTCGGCACTGAGATCGTTTTGGCCTCAAGTGTCGCCCGATAGCTCTGGGGTGAGCAATGCGGCTTGACCGCAGGCCAGAGATTCTTGATGATCTCTTCAAGGCGAACCAAATCCTGCTCATGAAAGCAAAAAGTTACCTGCCCCTGCGATGCAGCCGCCTTAACCTGAAACGAGACATGCTCACAGCTTGCTAAGTCAGGTACTTTTAGATCGATCGCCTCAACAACAATCTCGGCCTTGAGCAAAGCGCTGAGCTTGCCAAAGACTTTGCGAGCACCAGCGTCAATAACGGCCTGGGCCAATTCTCTCGGCAAAGTCGTGAGATCCTCGTCGCCAGCGTAAGCGTGGAAGGTCTGATTCCAAAGCTCATGCCCCACAACCACATCCACGCCGACTCCATTGATTTTTATCCTGATAACGCGCGCAAAGGGTGGGCAAGTTTTGGCGCTTCGATCGGCCACGAAATGAAACACATGAGATTCCCCAACGATGCTGAATTCCGGCATGTGGCGGGTAATCTTGGACCAATAGCTGGCATGAATCTCGCGATTATCGGGTAGCACCAAAACCTGGTTCATCGGCCACCTCGGGCTTGGCGAAAGCCACGGTCTGCGAGATTCCGTGGCTTATCTTTGGCGGCACTCGCACCGTTGATCGTGACTTTCACTTCTCCAGACGTTTTCTTGAGTCGCTCGACGAGTTCCGACTGACTCTGCGCAATCGTTGCAAGCGCGGCATCCGAACTTGTCACAAACTGCACTTGCAAAGTTCCATCCGTACCGCGCGACACGGTAATCGTCGTGTCGGGCAAAATGTGGTTTTGCAGCTTGAGTTCGACCTTTCCAAGGCTCGCACCCTGAGCTTTTTCGACGCTAATCTGCTCGATAGTATGGTTTATGAGTTTTTCAATAGTTTCTATGGCCTTGGTTTGACTTGCCGATGGCTTGAATTCAGCGCTTCTAACAGCCACCGGAGCCTGGGCAGGTCCTGCCAAAGGCTGAAAAGCGGTGGCGATCGGAGTGGCCTCGCTACCTGCAAGCAGAGTCTGAGATTCTTCATACCCTTTACTTCGCTTTGTTGTCTTTGATTCGAGTTGAGTCTTTGACTCGGGCGCATTCTTGTCATCCATGCCTTCCGAAATACCCTGGAATTTATGCTCTTTCACTGCACCAGTATCTTTGTTATCAAACTTATCATGACGAGGCTTTTCGCCTAGAGAATCATCGTCGCACCCCTCGCCTGGTTTGCGGATAAGCGCCGCAAATTTGCTTTTTTCCTCTTCGGTAACGCCGGTTTTGCCTTTAGCTTGGGGTTTGCCTCGGTCTTGCGCTTTTGAAGGCGTACTGGATTGATTTTGAACAGCGGTTGTCATAGAGCAAACTCCTCTTGAGAGAGATGAAGATCCAAATCATCTTCGGCACAAATTTCTTTTTTCAAATTTTCCTTGGCCGTTGATTCGGCAACATAATTGGTCCAGTTATCAAATTTTTGAGCAGCTTTTAAGAATGCCTGCCTTAATTTTATTAAGTCCTTTTCGGCCGCACTCAGCTTGCCTTCGAGGCTTGTGATTTCGTTTTCAAACGTGGCGTCATATGCCAAGAGATTTCCTACCTTACCTTTGCATAGCTCAAGCTCACGAGTCGAGGCAACGGATTCGAACAGTTCATCGTAGAGTTCTTTTTCGCGCTGGATTCGGTAGGCGCGGTATTCTTCTAGCCTGCGACGGGTTTCAGAAAGCTTGTGGGTCAACTCGGTGACAAGCAAAGCGGCGGCCTTTAACTTGCGCCCAATCTGGCTTTTTCGGCTATCAAAGATTTTGGCGATCTTGGATTTCAATAGACCCCCATAAGCTGGCTAAGTTCGGTTCTGGTTATTTCGGCGTCCTGATGCTCACTGATCCCCTGGGTCAGAAATTCCTTAATCGGTCGGATCATGGATATGGCCTCATCAGCCACAGGATCCGACCCACGTTTGTATTCGCCCATGTTGACCAGGAGCTCGATCTCCTTGTATTTCGCCATAAGCTCGCGCATGCGGTTAGCGGCCCGAGATTGTTCAGCTGAAACAATGTGATTCATGACCCGGCTTATGCTCGACAGAACATCGATCGCAGGGTATTGGCCTGCATGGGCAAGTTTGCGGGACAATAGGATATGTCCGTCGAGCAAGGACCGCATCTCTTCGGCGATCGGATCGGTTTCATCATCACCTTCGACCAAAATTGTGTAAAACCCCGTAATCGATCCGACCTCGCCATTACCTGCTCGTTCTACAAGGCGCGGCAAGGCTGCAAATACCGACGGTGGATACCCTCGTCTTGCCGGCGGCTCACCGACCTGAATTCCAATTTCGCGCAGGGCTCGGGCATAGCGGGTGATCGAGTCCATCAAAAAAAGCACCTTAAGCCCCTGATCCCTAAAATGCTCCGCGATCGTCATCGCCACATGCGCAGCCTTGAGCCTCTCAAGCGGCGGGCGATCGGATGTCGCCACCACCAGAACGGCTTTTTCCATGCCCTCTCCACCGAGCCCGTTGTCTATAAAATCCTTAACCTCGCGCCCCCGTTCGCCCACAAGTGCGCACACCACGACATCGGCGGAGGTACCTTTGGTGAGCTCAGCAAGAAGCGTGCTTTTTCCCACCCCAGCTGGCGCAAAAATCCCTAACCTCTGGCCCTCGCCAACGGCAAGCAGCCCATCGATCGCCTTGATTCCGGTCGCAAGTGTCTCGGTGATTGGCCTACGGGCCAGCGGATTGGGCGGGTCAGCCTCTGTCGATAACTCACGGTTTTCAGGGTGAAAGGGCAGCTCCGTCCCCGAGAGTTCCCGGCCCATGCCATCGAGAACCTTGCCCAGCAGCTCAGGTCCGACCTTGACTTTGAGGCTTTTGCCGAGTGGGCAGATCTCGGTTGTGGTCGAAACTCCCATGAGTTCGCCCAGCGGCGATAAGATCGCGAGATCTTTCTGAATTCCGATAACCTCAGCAAATCCGCGGGTTCCGTCAGGATTGCGCAACTCGCAGAGTTCCCCAATCTTTACGCCAGCTAACGATGCCTTGATGATCCGCCCGGAAGCCGAAAAAATCCGGCCGCGCCGCTCGATCAAGGAGGCCTCGTGGAGCTTTTCCACAATATGATCAACGAGATAACTTTTCATCAACATGGGTTTAGCCCGATTTAATAAAAATTTTCAAGACAAACATAAAAATGTTTGTAAATCTAAATTTATTTGATAAACTTTGTCTTGTAAAGAGAAATCTCGATTTTTCTTTCCCATGAAGAAGGACCCTATGAACTTTAATAACCCCGGCATTAATCCAGCGCTTTCCGACAGTTCAGCGGAAGGTTACGCGCCACACCGCGCGGCTGAAACCGTCGATTACCAAGGCGAAGTGTTCGTGCTTGAAAAACCTGCGGAAGCTGTGATGACGGATGCCCTGGAAGAGCTGTCTTTTGGCGCTGCCGAGCGTGCGATGGAGCATCTTAAAGAGCGAAAATTTGAAACCTCGCATCAGGCGAAAGCGGTTCTTCAGATTGAGAAGTATTTTGAGTACGTCGATGCGCTGGTAGATCTCAAAAAAGAAAAATATCTCAAAGATCAAAATCCGAGCGATCTCAAGAGCCTGTTGAATCAGCCTGAGATCAAACGCGACGATGTCACCCAGCGGTTCTTGGGACTCCTGAGTTTGCTAGGCAAAGTCAGACAAGAGAATGCAAAATTACGTTCCAACAACGAAGCGAATCTGATACTCGAACGCGAGCTCACCGAGGAGCTCACCAAACTCGAGGCAGATTGCGGCCGTGAAATTCGCTCGGGCATCAATATCGCAAAGACAGCAAACCTTTTTGCCAATAAGGAAATGTCCCAGCAAAACCTAAGATTCTTTTATAAAGAAACCATTCTTGACTATAGCAATGCATTGGAAGCCTACGTCGAAACCACCAAGCGTTTTGGCTTTGAGCAATTTGACAAGGGTTTAAGCTTTCTCCTCAAGGCTCTCGGCGCGGATATGGGCGCGGCCCTTCCATCCATGCCCAAGCCTCAGCTCGCGCGCATCATAAACGACATGACCATTCTGAAAATCATGGCCTCCATGCGCGAACGCTGCGTGCTAACCGTTCGCAGACTACGCGAACGGAGAAGGCTGAGCCAGAAGACGGAGCGCGAGCATGATGAAAACGAGCAGCGTGATGGAATGGGAGCATAAAATGACCGAACCAAACACCGTGGCTTTCGAAACTCATCTCTTTATGTCGACGCTTCTTGAGCTCCAAGCCGACCGTTGGCTTGATATGAAGCGGGTTGACGTTTTACGGGACAAACTTGGGATCGTTGGCATAGCCGACAAGATCTACTTTTACCGAGAGCTAGTCGATATCGCACGCCGAATCCCGATGCGGGTTTTTAGCGATAATGGGGTTCGCATCAAGTTCATCGAAAGCCTGCAAAAGCTGCTCGATGACGCAATTGAAGAAGAAGGATGAAAGCAATGCGTGAACAAATCGAAATTTTTCTCCGCGATCTTGGCTTTCGTGACATCAGGTTTGGAAAACGCCTACCCGTTTTGAAGATCGCAAACGGGAGCTCGATCCAATTTGAAGACTTAGGCGATCGCATCGCGATGTCTCTGCGCCGAACCCTGGAGGTTTGGCAGTTTGAAACGTACCTCAGCAAAATGCTGCGTGCGGCTCACTTTGGCGAGCGATGCCGGTTTCAGATCCAACCAGGAATGATCAACGACCAACAGTGCGTCTTGACCATTCAGCTTGATGCGGAGGAATCGGATCTCAGAACGATGTACGATGCCTTTGATTTGTTGCGGCAATTCAACCGACGGCTGCTGGCTTAGGATGAGGAGTGGATGTTATGGCTCTAAGTAATATTGCAAATCATGGCGGGACAAGACCCCTCGTCAAGCGGGGAGAAAATCTTAACTCGCCTCGAAAACAAAACCTCGAACTCGCTTATGATCCCGAGAACGTCAAGCCTTTGGTCGTTTGGCTGTCACCGGACGACATGATCAATGTCGTGATCAGGCCAAAGCCGCGCAAGGCTCAGCCGGATCCACTGCTCTATCACAGTGAACTTCCTCGCATGAAGCGAAGTCTGACCGACATCAAAGTCACCGCAGACAACAAAGCTGTGTATGATAAGGCGATTAACGCGCTTAGGGTGTTCGAGCAAACAGAAAAGCTTAAGAAGGCTCTTGATTCCTACCGCGCCTTATTGATTAGGTCCTAGAAGGGGGAAAAGCCATGACCGCATTGCAAATTCATCCTGATTCCCGAGAATGGCTCCACGGCCTAGCCTATGTCTATTTGCAGCATCAGCATTTCGAAGATGCCACGGTGCTTTGGGAGTTGCTCTTGGAGCTTGAGCCCGACAATACCAAGATCCATCTGGCATTGGCTTTTACCGCATTCAAAGCCAGAGATTTTCAAGCATGCCTATCCTGGATCGACCAACTTGAAAGCAAGCTGGAGTCCTTATCAGCCGACGATGA
The DNA here is from genome assembly GCA_964582405.1 of uncultured Oligoflexales bacterium. Lineage (GTDB taxonomy): Bacteria > Bdellovibrionota_B > Oligoflexia > Oligoflexales > Oligoflexaceae > CAZOSN01. The sequence goes on from CAZOSN010000063.1 coordinate 20,839, forward strand.
AACCGCGGAGACCGCACACCAAACCAAACTTCTCAAGAGCAGGGCTCTTTGGCATCTAGACGAAAAAGAAACCGCACGTGAACTGGCTCAACACTATCTGGAAGGGACGCGCTAATGGATATGAGAAAACTACTTGGACCACTTGGAGTCCTTACGAAACGTACCGACATAGCTCTCGCCGTGTTCTTGGTTTTGGTAATCGTGCTGATGATCTTACCGCTACCGACTTTTATCGTCGATAGTTTGATCGCTTTTAACCTGGGGACTGCGATCGTGCTTTTGATGGTCGCAATCTATATCAAAACGCCCCTGGATTTTTTGGCCTTCCCTTCGGTCCTGCTCCTAAGCACCCTATCGCGCCTTGCCTTGTCGATCGCTACAACAAGACTGATACTGCTTGATGCCGATGCGGGTCGCATTGTCGATACCTTTGGCAACTTCGTCGTGGGCGGCAACCTTATCGTGGGCCTTGTGATCTTTTTGATCATTACGATCGTGCAGTTTTTGGTGATCACCAAAGGATCCGAACGGGTTGCCGAGGTGAGTGCGCGATTCTCGCTCGACGGCATGCCGGGAAAGCAGATGAGTATCGACAGCGACATGCGCGCAGGCTTGATAGACATGGAACAGGCTCGTCATCGCCGGTCCATGATCGAAAAAGAAACGCAGCTTTATGGTGCGATGGACGGCGCCATGAAGTTTGTCAAAGGTGATGCGATCGCGGGCCTGATCATCATCTTGGTCAATATCATCGGTGGTATTCTTATTGGCGCTTTTCAGCTGGGTCTTCCGATCGCCGAAGCCATGCAGACATACTCAATCCTTACCGTGGGCGATGGTTTGATTGCACAGATCCCGGCGCTTTTGATTTCGGTAACGGCAGGTATCATCGTAACCCGCGTTGGGACCGAAGAGTCAAAGGACCTAAGCTCAGACCTGACCAAGCAGATCACCAGCAAGCCCAAAGCCCTGATTGCCGGGAGCGGAATATTATTTGGCGCAGCCCTGGTCCCTGGTTTTCCTACCGCGATTTTTGCAACGATCGCGATCGCTGTCGGGACAGTGGGCTATATTATGCTCAAGCAGCATAAAGGCCGCGAAATGATGGAGGACGAGGCGCGCGCTTCCGGGGCACCGGCACCGCAAAAGGACCTCCCTGGCTCCGCCGGTCCAAGGCGAGAGCTGCAGGGAATGACGACGCCGATTATTGTCGAACTTCCCATGAGTCTATCAAAATCACTCCCCATGGAGACCATGCGCGAAGAGTTTAGAAAAATGCGCGATACTCTCTACCAGAATTTGGGCGTTCCTTTTCCTGGGGTTTCGGTGCAATACTCGGACGCTACTCCTGCTGGCACCTATCGGATCTTGTTCCACGAGATTCCTGTAGCCGATGGAGATCTACCAGAAAACCGCGTTTTGGTGCGCAATCAAGATCAGCACCTTGAGGTGTTCGACATCCCTTATGAGGAAATGCGCCGTCCTTTTGCCGAATTCAAGTCGGTCTGGGTTCATGAGCGGTTCAAGGACACGATCGAAAAATCGGGTATCAACTATCTGTCTAAGGCCAATATCATTAGCTACCATCTCTACACGATGCTCACCCGCCAGGCGGCTGAATTTATCGGCATTCAGGAGACCAAGCAGATCATCCAAAGGGTGGAGCAGCCGCTTTCAGAGCTGGTGCGCGAAGCTCAGAGGTTGTTGCCTCTGCAGAAAATGGCAGAAATTTTTCAGCGGTTGGTGTCCGAAGGGATTTCGATACGCAATATGCGTTCGATCCTGGAATCGATCGTTGAATGGGCAGCGCGCGAAAAAGACATCGTGCAGCTCGCTGAATACGTTCGAACCGGACAAAAGCGATTTATCTGCCATAAGTTTGCCAATCCACAAAAGCTTCTGCCCGCTTATCTGATCGAGGAAAGCGCCGAGGAGATTATCCGGGGAGGTATACGCATGACCTCTGCCGGTGCGTACTTGGCACTTGATCCCGAGGTAACCGAGAAGTTCATTCAAAACATCAAGCAGACCGTAGGCAATCTGACTGAAATGCCCGAAGTTCCCGTGTTGATCACGTCGATGGATGTGAGACGGTATATTCGCAAGCTGATCGAATTAGATCTGTACGAGCTGCCTGTTATTTCGTTTCAGGAACTGACTCAAGATGTTACCGTCCAACCTCTGGGACGGATTGGCATCAGTGCCTAACGCAGAAGAGTTAACATCTTCGCCTACAAAGCCCATCGATAGGCCTCCCCACAGGGCTGGGCCCAGACCAGGGCGGCGGCGCCCTGCGGCCTAGACCGGAGCCAAGGGCGGATGATCACTCAGGCGGATGCCTTGATTGCTGCTACGGCTATTGCCCACCGAGTAGACCGGAGGGAATTTCACCCTCCAGCCCCTCTCAGAACGGTGCGGGAAC
>CAZOSN010000064.1:0-23161 GCA_964582405.1 uncultured Oligoflexales bacterium
AACATACTGAAATTACTTGCATGACTGGACCAGATCCTTCGTCGTTGCACTCCTCTGGACACGTCGCTGGCGCTTTTAGAGCCAGCGACTAATTACCCAAGCGTGAATTCCCGTTTCCCATAACATCCTGTTAAAACAGTCATTTTTAAACAGAATCCAACAGGTGCCCCGCACGACCCGACTAGGCGCCGCAAGCCAAACGAGTCAGGTTTTTTCAAGCAACGCGGCACCCCAAGTCAGGCCACTTCCAACGACCGAAACAACAATCTTGTCACCAGACCGAAATCTATGCCAGTTCATCGAGAGAACGCAAGGGGCACCGGCCGCGCCCTGATTGCCGAACTCCTCGACATTATGGAGATGCTTGTGTTCGGGGATTCCAAGTCGGGCAGCTGCCGAAGAAACCATCCTAAGGTTGGCCTGATGTCCGATAAAGTAATCTAAATCATCCGCGGTGAGCTTGTTATTCTTTAGGATTTGACGGGTGCATTCGATCGTACGCGAAATCGCAAATTTTTGTACCGCATTGCCACGTTGGTGAAAATGCCCTCCATCTTCAATCGCTACATTGGAGTAGTGTGCTGGATCCGAATGGATGACCGTATCGACAACTCGCAAACCTTCACCAGATTTAGCACGCACAGTTACTGCCGAACAACCATCACCGAACAAAACCGCTGAACTACGATCACTGTAATTCATGCGCAGCGAATAGCGCTCTGGGTTGAATATTGCAATGTTGTGATAAGCTCCGGTGGCAAGGAGGCTGCGCGCGACGTGAAGATCCACCACAAAAGAACTACAAGCTGAGTTGACATCAAATGCGGCGCAATTAAAGCCGATTTCGGCGGCAATCGGACAGGCATTAGCTGGGATATCAAAATCAGGAATCGAGGTCCCACAAATGACTAGGTCTATATCATCGCAAGTAATATGGGTTGCTCTGGAGGTGAGATCGATCCAAGCCGATCGGCTTAGCGACGCGATCGACTGCACCTGATTCTGAGTCCGCAAAGACGCAAGATCAATGGTTCCTTCCTTGACCGCCCGGATGGTTTCTGGAAGTAAAACGGAACGACGGGATTTAATCCCTGTCCGATCCTCGACCCACCCTGCGTCCGAACCAATGCCTAGGCCATCGAAAAAATGGTTATCGATTCTATTGGCGGGGTGATGATGACCGATCGCATCGATCCACATGAGCTATTCCTCCGTCAGCTGCCAGAGCGAAACGCGCTCTATGTGATACTCAGAGCCTGTTTAAAAAGGGTCATTTTTAAACAGGCTCTCAGAGCCCGTCTAGTACTACTCCGTTAAGTCGATGATTCTCGGGTCGCCTTGATAAAACCACTCTCTAATTTGTATACATCCCACCATTAACATGTATCGTAGACCCCGTGATATACGAAGCCCGTTCCGAACACAAATAACTCACGGCATTCGCGATATCCTCGGGACGTCCGAGCGTTTTGAGTGGGATGCGTTCAATAATCGAATGCCGCACCTCCTCTGGTAGTGCCTGGGTCATCTCAGTGTCGATAAAACCGGGCGCTACACAGTTGGCACGAATCCCAAAGCCAGCTAAGTCTAACGCCACCGATTTAGTAAACGAGTGAATAGCACCTTTGGTTGCGGCATACATGCTCTGCCCAGCATTTCCCGAATGCCCCACGACCGAGGTCATATTGACAATCGTTCCCGATTTCTGCTTGATCATGAGGCGACTTACCAACTTCGTAAGCAAAAAGACTGGCCTAAGATTGATCTGAATCAAGGTATCGAAATCCCCGGGCTTTGCAAAGGTAATCACCTGATCGATGCTAACTCCAGCATTATTGATCAAGGCGTCAATGCGTCCGAATTTCTGCTTGATATTGTTGACTAACTCCGTGCATTCGTTTTCAACGCTCAAATCCGCTCGAAAACAGGTAGCATGCTCGCCAAGCTCTCCCGCCAAAGAATGAGCCTCGGACTCCCCCGAACGATAATGGATAGCCACATGATAACCGTCGTGCGCGAGTGACCTTGCGCAAGCCATGCCGATCCCACGTGAAGCCCCGGTAACTAATGCAACTTTTTGCGTCATGGTACTCACCTCTCAGGGTTGAGCCTACCCGCTTAACATTTTTAACCCATCAATTCAACAGCGGTTTTTAAGTTGAATCCCCCCGAATCGAGAATAAGGCATAAGACAGCAAAATCAGCCTACATTTTAAATTTTAGAAAAAAACCACCTAATTGCTTAAGTTTCCCAAAGGTTTCTCCGATAAGAAAGAGGTTCTAATCACAGGAGTCTAGGAGGCCAAAAGTGATGCGAAGTTTTTTTACAATAACCACGCTTTTTCTGATCGGGCTCACGGAATCTCGCTGTGCCGACGAGGCAAAATTTCAGCGCAGCGCGCCTGGTCAACGATCGACTGTGAGCGCAGAGCCCACCCCAGTTTCTAGTGACCAAGCGCTTCCCGAAAAAGTTGATCCTCAACCAAACGATCAAAGCAGCAATACGCCGCAACCAGCCGCGAGCAATCCCGCATCATCCAATACAGGTGGTAATTCCCAGCCAAGCCCTCCAAGCCCTGCAGCTCCTAGCCCCGCACCAATTCAGTCCACGATGGAGTTTAGCGCAAACGGAAGCACCTCTACCTTGGAAGTCGCCTCAGGAGCCTCGGTCGGTCTCTCTCTAACGGGCCATGGATTCGCCGCCTGCCAGATAAAATTTGATAAGCAGATCATTGCTGACATCAGTAATCCTTCCGACACCATTTCGTGGAAAAGCTCACACTCTCCAGTTAGTTCGGGCACCTATGTCGCTGAATGCTCCAAGGATCTGCAAGGAGAAAAAGAAGCCAAGAGCATCAAACTTTCCATCATTCCAGTCATTCGCACGACATGCCCTGAGAGCCAGTCCCTGATCGATGGCCAATGCGTCCAATCAAAGTTTTCTGAATGCCGAGAATTTGTCGAACTTAAGATCAGTTCGATTCCTCCGAGGGATTCGGGAATTTGCTACTACAAGAAGATCATCGATCAGGTTTCGAAACACCCGTCTGGTACTCAGCAAGAACCTCTTGCCCAGGATGTAATCGCAAGAAGGCACTATAACCAGGAGACAGAGCCGAATGGCGCACCCTTTGTAACAGGAGACTTTTCAATCACTTTGACCTTTCTTGGGGAAAGAGCTCTCTCTCTAACGAGTAATAAAGTCGGGGATTTGTCCCTCAACGATGCCAAACCGATTGCGATTGATAATTTTATTCTCGCTGAAATTTCCACACCCAATGAACAACCAATCCTTATCGCACGCGGAACGGCTGACGCAGTTCCAACGACTGGCCCTATATTGGTAAACGAACAGCCTGTGACCGACTGGAAATCATTTGCAAAGGGCGGCACAGCAACAGTCCCGGTACTGGACATATCCAGTGAATTAAAGATCAACGTCGCAACTGGATTTCACATTCGGATGCTAGACTGTGGGGGATCGTCGCGGGGCACCGACGTCTTTATGATTATTCACTGAATCGTCTTTTCACGGGCAAACAATCTCACTCTTGGGTAAGTCACTGTGAGTAGAATCACCATTTGCTCAAAGTATGACTTGAATTAGCTGAACTCCAGCGCAGCACGCCCTGACTCAAGGGTGACGAAGAATCGGGCGGTAAATTAGATTTTGCACTCGGACGCTCCCGGATGCTGTATTCGTATTCACCGGGAGGAAGTTTGATTGATTTTTCCTTGCCATTGACAAGAGCAAATTCTGTCTCGCTAGCTAGGTTTGAAAAAATATACTGCTTGGCAAAGTTCTTTTCAATGGCAGTCGTTCCATTTAATCTACAAGGGCTGTCTTCCGCTGTTGTAAGAAGTTTCAGGATATGAGCCGTCAACTTAACTTCCGAACTCGAATCATACAAGGGATGCCAGCACTCCGTCGGATCATTTGTATTCCCCCAAAAAGCGCTATCGGGCGATTTGATTTCTAAGCTGACCCAAAGGTCTTTCGAATGGGAAGGTCCGGAAGGCAATTTTAAACTGATCACGCCTCGCTCACCTGAATCCACCAAACTGGTCAAGCTTTTGATTTCCTTAATACTTTCTTCGAGCATGTACGCTGCAGGTTCGATTTTTGGTCCTTGGGACCTGCACACGGCATCTTCCCAAGCTTTCGAACTCAAAGCCAGCGGCAGTTCTTCTTTGAGAGAGTATGCTGTGATTTTGCATATCCTTGCCAATCGATCGATCGGTTCGGAACTCGCCAGCGCGTCGGCAAGTTGGTTGGTGACCGTCATCTTGCGCAACAGAGTATAGGGATGACGCTTTAATTCAACCAAAGCACTCTGATGTATTTTGCGAATCTCGCGCCTAAGAGCAGCGACATCGGCACTGGTCTCCTCGCATTGCCATACGCCCCGGTCGGTAGGCTTGGCGCTTGGGCAGGAGGGAATGAATTTTCCAATCATTCGCTGGAGGTTGCCAACAATATCATTACCCACCAACACCTGCGGCCCAGAAGTCTCAACATCGCTGCAAATAGCTTTGGCCCGCGTCTCGTCGATTGGAAAATCAAGTACCGCATCGAAGTTTGCCCCATCGACCCTAAAAGCAAGCTCAGTTTTAGATCGCATGACTATCTTGACCTGATACTCACCCAAAGACGTTTTCAGAATCGTGGCGAGCGAGGAAAGACTTCCGCTATCACAAAAACCCACTCCAAGCTTGCCAACAACCACCGACGATTCGCCTCTGGCAGAGACCAGGGTGATTTCGCGCTGATCCTTAACACGAACTTCCTCTGCTCCGCCCTTAGAAACAATCGAATTTGGTTGAGAACAGCTCGCCAATGCAGCTATTAGGACCAGTGATCTATTCTGCGGGAAATTTTTTAGATTAAAAGACGGATACTTTTTGAACGGCAAGATCGATTGTTTCATTAAAACCACCCAGCGAGGGATTCGTTGCTTCAACTGACCACGACAGCGGTTGGCAAGATTCGAGAACTTGCCGCTTAATCATTAATCCACTCGAGTTCCTGGTAACAAGATGAATATCCAGGAGTTCGTTTTTCTTACTCCGACGCTTTTTCGCCCATAAATACAGGGAGGGATCTGTCACAAAGTCCCTTTTTAAGCGCACGGTGCTATAGAGTTGGTTGGCAGGCACGCCGTCCTTACCAAACTGATTGAGACCCTGAATCTCTGTGAAGGCCCCGTAATCGACACCATTAATCTCTATATGCATAACGGAATCAGGAACCATAAGGGCTGCCGGAAGGTTTTTGATAGCCACAAAGGCTAAAGAACCTAGCCCGATTAGGGTCGCGAACTGCCGCAATATTTTGCTATTGCGAATCATACCCCTCCATAGTCTCCTGATACCTCAAAATAAATTATAACATACAAAATCCAATTGGTGTTCAAATGGATTGCCGGAGTCGAAAATACCGGTGATCGAGTTCAACCCCCAGCATAAAGCTAAAGTTAAGTTAGCTCAACTAACTTTCCTTACTGCTTGGTAATATTTTCGTCAGCTTAGCTCAAAACTTTAGCCACGGCTTCGATTTCAACCAAGGCCTCGCGCGGAAGTCGGCTGACCTCGATGGTTGCTCGGGCTGGGTAAGGTGGCTTCAGCCATTGGGAGTAGACGGTATTAACCCGTTCGAAATCGCTAAGGTTTTGCAAAAAAATTGTCGTCTTTACAACTGCACTGAGACTAGAACCTGCTGCTTCTAGAACGGCTCCGAGGTTTTTCATTACCTGGTTTGTTTGAGCACTGGCATCACCCTCGATCATCAAGCCGGTTTCAGGATTTAACGCAATTTGACCAGAGCAAAACACAAGTTGCCCAACCCTTACAGCTTGCGAGTAAGGCCCGATCGCCTTGGGAGCTTTGGTGGTATCGATAGGTTCAAACATCAAGCTTTCCTCGATAGAGTTTCTCGCCACTTAGGACTTGAGAGAAGTTTCGGCCGCTTCTTCGATAATAATCCGAGCCTGCTCGCTGATTTCATTTGGCAATCCAGAAATTTTTATCATTTTCTTTAAAATCGGTACGGCCTCTGCATCCTTATCATTGGCCAAATAGGCCTGTGCCGTGTGGAGGTATACCTGCCATGGTACTGTCTTTCCCGCCAGATTTTGAGCCTCCCAAAGGATCTGAGGAATTTTGGAATACTGCCCTGACTCGCCCAAAGCCGCCGTATACTCGATCAAAAAAGCATCCTCGCGTCCACCTTGGTGATAATGTTCATCGAGATACTGCGCCTTCAACAATGAGTCATCAGGCGCCACGAGTTCGGCAGCCAGAGACAATCCTGCAAACGATCCAGTCTTCGTGGCTAGATTCTTGACGAGCGCTCCAAGTTCCTCACGATTTAAGTAAGATTTGCTTTGCACGAGCAACTCCCACAGAGGCTCATGATTAGCATCCAAAGCAAGCCCAGTCATGGCCCATTGATAGGCCTCTTCCAATCTACCTTTATGGAGATGAATGCGCGCACAGTTGATGATGGGGGCGAGTTCTTCGGGTTCGAGGCTGTGGGCTTTAATAAATAGGTCCAAGGCATCATCTAGCTCTGCCTCAAGCATCAGCGAGCTTCCGATATTGAGCAATGCTCGAAAATCATCAATGTATCTCCCGCCCGGATGAGCCTCGCACAGTGCCAGGGTCACTGTGGGGAGGTGCATTGCGGTAAGTTCTTCAAATAGATCAATGAGTTCATCATCTGGAATGGGCGCCTGTTCAGCAAGCTCTTTTGACAAAAAAGCCGCAAACGCAACCCGTCTCTCTTCGGAGGGTTTGCCTGCCTTGTCCCCTGAATACTGCCCCTCACTGATCCCCAAAGCATGGCGCAACCTCGGCCCCATGGGGTAATCATGCCATTCTTGCATATAATCCCTCGCGTTATTGCGTTCCGAAAAGTCGGTCGCCCGCATCACCCAAACCCGGCAAAATATAGCCATGATCATTCAATCGTTCATCTATTGCGGCAGTGAAGACCGCAACATCAGGATGTTCCGTCGTAAAAGCCTCGATACCTTCTGGAGCAGCCAGTAGGCACACAAATTTGATCTCGGTCGGTGAAAGATCTTTGATCCGGTGAACGGCAGCAATCGCTGAGTAGCCAGTTGCTAGCATGGGATCGACCACGATCGCCATGCGTTTATCCATTTCCGGCGGCATCTTAAAATAATATTCAATAGGAGTTAGTGTTTCGGGTTCACGGTAGAGTCCAATATGGCCCACGCGCGCTGATGGAATCAAATCATGAATCCCCTCGAGCAGACCGTTGCCAGCTCGTAGTATCGAAATCAGTGCAATGTTTCTTCCGTCAAGCTTGGGCGCTTTCATTGCCGCAAGTGGCGTTTCAATATCAACCACGGTCAGCGGGAGATCGCGGGCAATTTCATAGGCCAGAAGCAAGCTAATCTCGCGCATCAGAGTCCGAAACTTTGCACTACTTGTGTCCTTTTTGCGCATTAAGGTCAGCTTATGCTGAACCAAAGGGTGGGATATAATCGTCACATTCTTATTCATCAGGGCTCCAATGGCTAAAAAACGGTTCCATCACTGACTATGTTGAGGGGTGGCCCACCGGGGCTCCCTCTTAGTTCTCTTGCTATCTTGCGACCCGCAGCCCAAGTGCCACCTTGCAGCACCTCCGCAAGACTCAGGCGCTTCGCCTCTTTCGGCAATAGCTCGTTGATCCGGACCGCGAGCTCATCGAGCAGACACACCGTCAAGGCGCGCCATTCAACAACCAGGGGATCACCGGCCAAGTGCGACCTGCCGCTAGCTGTAGGATCTTTGAGGACGATCAATCCGAGGTCTAGGAGCAGCCCACCATTGCGATACTCAGGCAATCCCGTCAGGTCGTCTAAATCAGTCACTTTGATTCCAAACTCTTCGAGTGGCTCAAGAAGTGAGTAGGTCAACCATTGCGATAATTTGTGAAACGGGACCGATCGATCATCGTGCCGTGCGCCCTCCACCAACGGATGCTGCCAAGTATCGCCAAGATTGACTCCCGCGAGCTCGCTGCGACCTGGCCAGATTTTTCCAAATATTCTAAGAACTTGACTTAAGACGTCCTTAGCCTTAATCACACCATTTGGCGCCTTCGCAACCATATAATCAAAGAGATTACCCAATCGTCCGTCAGATCCAAAAACATCGGGCCGTGCACGCAAAACCTGCCCCAAACTATTCAAAAGCCCAAGCCGCCCCTCAAGGCCGACCAGTGGATTTGACGCCGAGACCTGCATCCCACCAGCAACCGCCTCAGCATCAAGTGCCATCAACCCGGCTGCATCGGACACCGGCTGCCGCTTTGCGCTGAAAAGCCCGGCTTTGAACATATGCACGCTCGCAACCGCAAGCCCTTCAGAACGCGCGTATACCTCCGAACCCTCCTGAAATTTCCACCCTGGTCCAGAGCCCGCATCGAGAAGAATACTTGGGATCACCAAATCATAGGAAATTCTGCCTCGCTCAAGCGCTGAAATTCCGGATGTGAAAACATCGGCAAGGCGAGCTTCGTTGCCTACATATATGTGCCGCCAGCGACTATGGTATGGAACGCGAAAATCCGGATATTCCTCCTTGATCACGGCAAAAACATAGTCTGCCACAGCATCCAACCTGCTCCGATTTAAGGAAAAAGCGAGGCCTTCGCCTGCCTTGACCCTGCGGTAGATCGACTTGCATCGATCGCGAATAGCCTCCGCCGACAGCAAGTAGTCGGCAAGCTCTGCGTCTGTCACCGTACTATTCATCGAGTTTGCGACCCTTGGCTTTGGCCAACTCATCTGCATCAGGCGCCTTGTCCGGGGTGTAGTACCCTGCAGCTTTTTTGGCATCCATTTCGACCCGCGCATCTGCCGGGATACGATCCTCGGGTATACTGATGCGGTTTTTGATCTGTATCCCCGAACGGGTGATCGCATCGTATTTCATGTCGCTCATCGAAACAAAGTTATGAATCTTGGTAATACCTAACCAATGCAATACGTCAGGCATGAGCTCTTGGAAGCGCATATCCTGGACCCCAGCCACGCATTCGGTTCGGTTAAAATACTGCGCTGCCGTATCACCGCCTTCCTGGCGTTTCCTTGCGTTATAGACCAAGAATTTGGTGACTTCACCGAGGGCGCGACCTTCTTTGCGGTTATAGACAATAACGCCTAAACCGCCCCTTTGGGCTTGCTCAATACAGACCTCAATCCCGTGCACAAGGTAAGGGCGGCAGGTGCAAATATCTGAGCCGAACACATCCGACCCATTGCATTCATCGTGAACACGGCAGGAGATTTCAACGCCTCCGGGGCTATTAAGAGCGGAAACATCGCCCATAAAATACAACGTCAAACCACCAATAGGCGGCATGAAAACCTTGAGGTCGCTACGCGTAACCAACTCTGGGAACATCCCGCCAGTTTGCTGAAACAAATGGCGCCTAAGATCCGTCTCCTTGATATCAAAGCGTTCGGCAATGCCCGGAAGATACCAAACGGGTTCTATCGCCGCCTTGGTCACGACACAGGATCCGTCTTGGAGCAGTATTTTGCCGTCGCGCACCAGATTTTTTGATAGCTCAGGGATCTCAATATGAGCCTTGGTGATCGCTATAGTTGGCCTTACATCCATGCCAGCGGCAATCTCGTCCTTAAAAAACTCGCTGACCTGCGCCCCATAAGGATCCATGGAAACAATTTTTTTAGGGTCCGACCAGCTCGGAAATGGCCCGAGCATTTCTGCGGGGGCCGTGTTGGTCAAATCAGGCTTATGGTCCGCCTTGAGCTGCCCGCTTGCAACAGCCAAGGCGCGATAAATCATGTAGCTTCCCGAATGGGTACCAATGACGTTTCGCATAATTCCCGCACTGGGCGAAGCGATAATCGGCCCGCGCTCTTTAGCCGTTGGCGCACCCCAATTAATTTTGGGCGCCCCTTCACCGCTGCGCGACGGATGCGATGTAAGAACGATATGCTTGTGAGGTTTTTTTTCCGACATAACCCACCTTTCCCTAGACTATAAAGCTCTGCTAGCTCATCCAATTTGCGTCGTGCTGTTTAGCCCATTTGGTTGTGACTTTTTTAAGATTGGTCCACAAATCAAGACTTGCGTTACCGGTGATATCCCCTTGCCCAAATTTCGACGACTTCGTCCCACCAAACGAAAAAGGCTCGCGTGGCACGGGTACGCCGATATTAATTCCTATCATCCCACTCGTCGCACGCTCGGCAACGTGCCGAGCGATAGCGCCGCTTGATGTAAACACCGATGTCGCATTTCCATAGGTACTTTGACCATCAAGCCTGAGTGCTTCGCGGATGATGGAAAGCACGGGGCCAAATAATTCATCATTAGCACAATCCATCTCACTTGTAACGTGATCCAGAATCGTAGGGCCAAGCCACGAACCACCTTTGAAATTAGGTGGTGGCTCGGCACTCGTTCCATCGAGCACAACGCTTGCGCCTTGAACCTTGGCCTTCATGATCGCCTCACGAAGCCTTGCCCGGGCATCAAGCGAGATCAAAGCGCCCATGTCGTCGCAGAGTCTGATGCGCTTCGAAGCATCAACAATTTGTCGAATGAGGTGATCGGAGTCACCAACAGCGACAAGGACGCTTGCCGCCATGCACCGTTGGCCCGCGCAACCTGTGAAAGAATTGACTATCCCAGAGACCGCAATATCGGGATCCGCATCTGGAGCCAATATGATGTGATTTTTGGCGCCGCCGAGCGCCAGACACCGCTTACCCAAACTTGTAGCTTTGGCATAAACACTGCGCGCTGCGGCCGTCGATCCGACAAACCCCACAACTCTGATCAATTCATGTTCGATCAAACTCTCGACTGTCGCACGACCACCATTTACAATCGTAAAGACGCCAGCAGGAAATCCTGCGTCAAGCATAGCCTGTCCCATCAATTGGCTTGTGAGGGGAACCTTCTCCGAGGGTTTAAGCACAAATGCATTACCCAATGTAATCGCAATAGGAAACATCCAAAGTGGTACCATGGCGGGAAAATTAAACGGCACGATTCCCAGCGCCACACCCAGGGGCATCCTCACTTGGGTGCAGGAGACGCCACGGCTAACGTCGAGAGAAGCGCCTTGATCCAGATTCTGGAGCGACAAAGCGTACTCGATAACTTCAATACCCTTTTGAACCCCTGCCTTGCCTTCAGCAGGCGTTTTGCCGCTTTCGAGTGCAACGGTGTTGGCTAGCTCATCGATGCGTTCGAGCAAAAGTTCGCGGAAGCGAAACATGAAGACCGAACGCTCCTTGATCGGAATCTCACGCCAGAGTTCAAACCCGGCTTGGGCCTTTGCAACAGCCTCGGCAACCTCACTCGGCCGAGACTCATGAGTATAGCCTATCGACTCTCCGGTATAAGGACTAACGACCTCAAACCGCGCCCCATGAGCGCTTACCCATTGCCCACCAACGAGGTTCTTGCAATGCACAGGCGTCAGATTTGGATTCAAAGCAACCATACTATTTCAACTTACTCCATTCGGCTGATTGACTGATCTCGGGAATCTGGGCATTTGCAGAACAATGGCACCTTGATTTTAAGACCAAACAGGCAGTTTTGGCTTTTTTTAGCGCAGATTCAAGCAAAACTTTATTAGCTTGTGTTTGGAAAGGAGGAGTTTTATAAATACCAGCATTTTGACATCGTATGAAAGGGCATTTCCATGACGGAACTCAACCAAGTCTTTGAAAATATTAAAAAAGATATCACCGATAATAAAATATTTCTATATATGAAAGGCACCCCCGACGCCCCTCAGTGCGGATTTTCCGCTCAGGTCGTCAATCTGCTTAAACGACATGGAGTTGATTTTGGCTCACGCGATGTCCTTGAAGATTGGAATCTGCGAGAGGGAATCAAGAAATTTACTAACTGGCCTACTATTCCTCAGCTTTATGTCAACGGAAAGTTCGTTGGAGGCTGCGACATCGTGATGGATCTGGAGCGCAAGGGTCAATTGCGCACCTCGCTCGAAGGGTAGGCAATCCCATGAGCCACGAGCCTTTTAAGTCTAAATTTACAACAGCCGTTCACGCCGGCGCCAAGATCGACGAAACGACCGGCGCCGTCATGGTTCCGATCTATCAGACTTCAACTTATGTGCAGAGCTCACCAGGGATCCATAAGGGCTGGGACTATTCCCGCGCGGGGAATCCGACCAGAGACGCCCTCGAGGAAGCCTTTGCTGCGCTCGAAGGAGCCCGGTATGGGCTGGCGTTTTCCTCAGGACTTGCAGCAGAACAGGCAATCATTCAGCTGCTAGAGCCAGGTGATGAGGTCGTGGTCTGCGATGATGTCTATGGTGGAACAGGCAGGCTATTTAGGAAGCTCTATCAAAAATATGACATAAAGTTTCACTTTGTCGATATGAGCAGCCCGGCTCAGCTCGATGGTGCGATCAATGCCAAAACCAAACTTTTTTGGGTCGAAACGCCGACAAACCCGTTGCTCAAAGTGATTGATATTGACATGGTGGCAAGCCTCGCCAAGTCCAATAAAGCGCTCCTTGTCGTCGATAACACATTTTGTTCGCCAATATTTCAAAGCCCTCTCGAATTTGGCGCCGACATTGTCATGCACTCGACAACAAAATATATCGGTGGTCACTCGGATTTGATCGGTGGTGCCGTCATGACCAACAGCACGGACTTGTACGAGAAGATCAAATTTGTCCAGTTTGCCGCCGGCGCGGTACCGGGCCCTCATGAATGCTTTCTTCTGCATCGCAGCATAAAGACACTCGCCGTGCGAATGGCTCAGCACGAGAAAAATGCCCTGCATGTGGCAAAATTTTTGGAACGACATCCCATGATAGAAGAAACCTTTTATCCGGGCCTAGCCTCGCATCCTCAACACGAACTTGCCGCTAAGCAAATGAAAGGGTTTTCTGGCATGGTGAGCTTTCACTTGAAGGGTGACTTCACTACCGTGAAAGCATTTTTGTCAAATCTCGCGATTTTTAAACTAGCTGAAAGCCTGGGTGGAGTCGAATCGCTGGTAAATCATCCCGAGCTCATGACCCACGCTTCGGTTCCTGAAGACCTCCGCCGCAAACTTGGTATCAACGCCACGCTGCTCCGTTTGTCGGTAGGAATCGAAGCCGCAGAGGATTTGGTCAACGATTTAGACAGAGCGTTAGAACTGACCCGAGCGGGAGTCTAATAGATCCACTGAGTTCGGCTTCGGCTTTGTGCTTATAGACTTTGAATTGCCACCTGCCCAGCACCTTGCTGGATCTGATTGTACTGGCTCTGCAAACTTTCATAGGCTAGGCGATAAAGCGGTGCGACATGATGCAAATCAAACAGTTGGCGTAGACTTTCAGGATAATTCCCCCGTTGGATATGGCAAACGGCAAGAAGCGTTTTTAGTGTCGTATCTTTTCCTAACTCGGGGAAAACTTTTTGCATCAGATTCAATAACAGATAAGGATCATGCCCAGGCTTGTCGGGAGCTTGAAGCAAAGCGATGGAGAGACAGCGCACCCTTGAAACTTCGAATCCATTGATAAATTTGACGATGGGCCCAACAATCTCGCTTTCGATACCTTTGTTTATGGCCACAAATCCGGCAACATCGGCATTATGATCTGGGCAAGGAACTTTGCCGAGGTTGTAGGCAATTTCAAGCGGCGCCAAGGCTTCTGTCGAAGCTTCGGGCCAAAGCTGATGGACGATTTCGCTCGTTTTACCTGAAAGAGAACCTTTTTCCGCTATATTTTTTGATTTCTCGTTTTTAACCGCCAACGCAGCCTGAAGGGGTGCTGACACAACCAAATGCTGAGCCATGCTCTTTGCAGCATTTAAACCAAATTCGGCCCGCTCTATGACTTGCTCGTAGATTTTCCGGTCAACGGCGTTACCGAGTGCCTCCCGCCGAACTAATGCGTCGAATTCACTAACCATCACCTGATGAAGTAGATACGCCTGACTCCAGAGGCTGAATGGGCTCTGGATCATTTGCGCCCGTGCTGGCTGCGCAGTCATGAAAAACATACAAAGAATGCCGAACGCTTTCATAAGCCTCCACATCTACCCTCAGATCAAGAGTAGCGGTACCAAAAGCCAGATCCCCACGGTCCATCCTGCTACTTTATCTGATATCATGCCGCAGCGCCGGGGATGTTCCTGGTCTCCCGAACTTGCAACGACGTGAGCGGACGCATCCTGCGAACTGCTCTTAGAACCGTCAGCAGGAATTTTATCATTTATAAAAGCTCTGATCCTAGACGGATTGGTTGCAACGTTAAAAACCATTTCCTGAGAATCGCCGTCAGAACGAAGGATAACGCCGCCCCAATTTATCCCAATAATTGCTTTTGTCTCCAAATCCCAAAGCGCGGACCCCGATGATCCTTTACGCTGGTCACAGGTATGCTTAAACGAATAGCGAAGAGATCGATCTATCGACCAAGTTTCCTCGGGAAAGTCCTCGCCCAACTGACAGTCTTCGTATGTAACCTGACCATAGGGAATAGATATCTGCGCGCGTGCTTCATAAAATGTCTTCTGCATTTTCTGAGGATCATCTTCATCTACAAAAGGAAAATGCACAATCATCGATGAAGTTCCTGATGCCACATCTCCTGAACTAACCTGTGCGGGTAAAAAACGCGCTGGCGGATTTTGAGACAGATTAAATATCGCCAAATCGCCATCTAATTCCGAACGAAAACTTCCAGCAAGGCAGGTTCCCATCCACCTATCCGCTATCTGATTTTTAAAGAAGCCAAAAAATACCAACGTCGATTCACAGTGGCCTGGAAGCAGCTCCGTGTTCGAATGCAACGAATCATCCGCAACAAAACAGTGGCGATTGGTAAGCACTCGCATTGTCTCCGATGGAGATTTGGGATCAATCAATGTGCCGCTGCAAAACTTACGCTTGTCCTGAGAGATGGTGGTTGTCAACACAACGGCGGAGGCTAGAACGTCGGTGGGAATTTTTTCCCGAGCAGTGCCATCAACTGGCACAATCTGATTGGCACCTATGATATAAGCTTCGGATGAAACAAGACCCGGTGACCTCTTACAGGCAGACGGCAACATCACCAGAACAAGTGCAAAGATACTGACAAAACGCATGTCTTTGCTCCCAGACGCTTCTCAAGAGGTTTCGACCTACGTTCAGTATATCACAATGTTTAATCATTGAGCTTATTTAGTTTTGCATCAATTCTGCGCAACAAGACGTTGGCCCGGCGCTTGAGATCGAGTGGAGCCTTATTATCGCTCCCTAAAATCTCCTCCAAATGCCCTCTCGCATCAGCGAGATCATGATCGCCATTGATTGATATCAACGCCAGCTGATAGTGAGCCTCTAATCGGTGAGACCCCACATGCATCAACTCTCTGAAGGTCTTTTCGGCCTGTGCAAAATTTCCCAACTTTACATAAGCATTGCCTTGACCAAGTAATGAAACTCCACAGTCATGGCAGCGGCTACTCGCTACTTTGAAGGCATTCAATGCGCTACCGGCATTGCCCATATCCAGATAAAGGTGTCCAAGATTTAGCGCAGCAGCAATCTCGCCAGGAGACTTCCCTATTGCCTCTTCAAACAATTTCGCGGCCGCATAATAATCTCTAACCCCTACCTTGGGCCTATGAAGGAGAGCTAGCCCCTTTAAGTTGGGGGTAACAGAACGACCAGGATAATGCTTCTCAAGCAAATCAGCATAATAAGACGCCAAATCATAGCGTCCGGTCATGGCCAACGCAGTACCTAAGACTATCAAACCATCAAGATCCCGTGGATTTTTCGTTAGATATATTCTGGCATCATGCACAGCGACATCATAGGCTTGAAGACCAAGGTTCGCATACATTTTAACTTTCTGGCTTTTGGTGCCGTTCTTTATCTGGATCCACTCTTTGTAGCTCAGCTTCGATACTACAGATCCAGGATCACCAGGTTGCTGCACAACCGTAATCCGATTTTCAGCTGCCTGAACACCGCTAGTTCCTAACGCTAATCCAATCACCGCCAACATTTTCATCAAGATTGTCATTTCAGCCCGCCTTATTTAACTTTCGCTTTCGTGTGCTGCGTAGTTGACCACTGCAAGTAAGTATTTCCCACGGCCCCTTCGGCCTGATTAAAATTCCACTCGTTGCTATTTTCCCAATTGATATCATGAGCATATTCTGGATCGGTAAGACCGCTGTTGGCCAACTTGTAAGCCTTTTGAGCCGAAGTCATAGCAACTTTCGTCAGGTAGCCAATAATCATATTCTTTCGTTGGTTAAAGCTATTGACAGCACTAGCCTGAAGTATGTCCTGAATTTTGACCTCTTCAATGGTTTTGATTGAGACTTCGGTCATCTGGCTGATGCGTTGCAACGCCGGAGCACAGAATGAGGTTCTACCCACAGCACAAACATCATCGTAGTACTTTTTGGTTGCCAAAAACTTCGCATATTTCTGTTCAATAACCTGGTGATGATTTTCGATCGTTAGGTTGAAAATCGGATCAGGTTCGCGCAGGGCCTTGGTTTCTGCATAGAAGTAGCGGATAGCACCGACGTTCTCCTGAACCCTGAGGTGGGTCATATCCAAACCGTTGGCTGACTGAAGCAAGGCTTCCAAAACCAGACCAGGTTCGGGCTTTTTTATCGCCTGCCGCGCACGGAATGCCAAAACTTCGGACACTACGGCCGGCGTTTTAGTCAATTCAAGAGCCTTATTGGCACCCCATTCGGCAAGATCTTTCTGCCCATATTTCTCTTCTATCTCCATAATCGCAAGTGCTGAACCAACACGCTTACCAAGCGGCAAATCGTTCGATTCCGCCATGTAGCGATAGATTCTGCCAGCATCACCATAATGTCCCATCCCCATGTAGGCATGAACCAAGGCGTCGCGAATCTTTGGGGCGACTTGATGCCGTTCGTTCTCGTTAACAAAGGTCTGGAAAAAATAAACCATGTACTCCTCAAGGGCCATGTCTGTCGACCATTGGCCACCTTTAAGGAGAGCGTCAATCCTATACCCCGACGCCGGGTACTCTTGACTATGAGCGTACAGAGCCTGAATCGAATCTACGAATTTACGATCACCTCGATAGGCATAACCGACCAAATAAAGCGTTTCATCGCGACGAGGATCGGTCTTAAAGTTATTGTTAAAACGCTCGAATTTGGGCCATGCCCCCTTGTAATTTTTTGCTGTAAAGTGCTCTTTACCGCCAAAGTACAAGGCATCGGCAAGATAGAATTCCAATGACCGAACCCCAAAGCCCTGCGGCTCGATTTTCCCCTTAAGACAAATATCAGTAAGCGTTTCAAGGCGCTGCCAAAGTTTGCTTCCATGGTAAGAAACAAGCATCATGGCCGAAGCCAGCGACGCTTCCATACCGCGGCCATCTTTCTCTAAGCCCGCTGTCCAGATATCAAAGCCTTGCTGCATTCGACCGAGACTGATGTTTAATAGACCGATATGTGCTAGTGCATGCCATTGGAAATGGCGCTTTTGAATAACTCCATAGTAACCAAGAAGCTTCTCTCGACCCTCAACTTGATCCTTGGGAATATTTTTAAATGGTGGTTCCTTTGGCCATTGCGCAACCTGCGACTGGGAGTTGATTGCAAGAGCTAGGTAAGCATCCAATTTTTCCTTTGGACCCGTTGCAATCAAATCATCTAAGACGCCGACGGCTGCCTTGTGCTGACCGCCACTCGCATAGATATGGACAACTTTTTCCTTAGCCTGGACCTTTTCTAGAGCTACAGGAGTCCATGCAATATACCTGTATGCAACACCGACCGCATCTTGCACATAGCCAAAATTCTTCGGATTCGCATCAGCCTTGTCCAGCATAGCAAATGTAAAGCTCCTATATTCATGCTCAAAAAGTCCTTTAGCTTCACCAAACTCGGCGGGATGCTTCTTTACGAGCGAGGCCTGCGCGTATTTTCCCACCATGGTCACAAGTGCAAGTTCGTACGTCTTGTAATCGCCTTTTGATCGGTATATGGCCTGCTCAACCTGAATAATACGCTTATCAAGTGCCGCCATATGAATTTCGCCATTCAGGGCATCCGACAGCTTGCGATAACCGTCTAAGAATTTGGCAGTTTCACCTTTGGTTAAGTCAGCGAGTAATGCCCGCTCCGCAATAGCATGCAAAGTAAGCGTAGTGTTAAATTGCTTAACTGGCACAGGTGGATGAGACCATGGCGCTGATGGTTCTGTTGTCCTCCAGGTTTTGACCGCAAATTTGAGCAGGCTGATCTGCGTTGCCCTAGGCAAAATCTCAGACATGGTAAGACCTTCATGGAGCAATCGGCGGTAACCTTTATGCCCAAGGCTTGCCTCATGGCGTGCTAGCAAAAAATTCACCGCTATCGCCGATGGACCCTTAAGAATTTTCTTTGCCTGAACCAATTCTTTTACCGAACCCTGACTTAGGTGTTCAGCTCCTTGGAAAGCTGCGCCTAAAACCGCGACCTTAAGCTTCAATTCACGCGGCAGATCGTTCTTAACCTTAATTATTTCACTGACCGCCCCCTGATCTCCTGCAAAGAACGCATCAGCTTGAGCATAAAACGTCGCAAGAGCTTGCGCCTTTTGATCTTTGGCAAGCGCGACATACTCCGTTGCTACTTTTGCAAGCTCACGGCGTGTTTTAGGCAACAAGAATTGCGCCTTTTTCATATAAATTGGACTCTTGACCCGTTGGTGAACGACCTCGTTGAGGTATAGATTCAATCCAGCAAGATTGCGGTAAAGCATTTTAAGATACGGTTCGCGTGCTTGGCCTTTTAGCGATTTCAAGCGGGTATTAATCTTGCGAATATCGTTTTCAGCTCGTTCGGCTGAGGCATCGGTAACAACAACGATTTCTGCATAATCGTCTTTCAGAATCTCATTCCAGAAGTCGATTTTCAGCTCTTCCGTATCAAGAGGTAATACAGGTGGTAAACTAGGCAGGGTTGCACCACCGGCCTGACTCACCAAAGATCCCACCGCGATTAAAAATCCAACTACCCTGATGATGCCTGATGTTTTCACGATAAACTCCAACGCTTTTACCCCACCTGGCTAATCCAAGCGAGACTATCGTGGAGCTAGGTTGCAAAACCTGTGCGCGGCTATTTCTTACATAATATATTAAAATAAAAGGACTTTTTCTAATGTCAGGCTGTCCATACCATGGATCATGATGTCGAAAAATTTGACAGTTGGGGCCAAAGAATTGAGGCAGCTCTTAAAAAGGGGAGCCACGTTTTTCTTAAAAAAAACTGTCGCTCCCCGTAAAGTTTCGGTATAAACCAAGAGATTCCGCAAGGACTTCGCCGTTGTAGCTCAGTTGGTAGAGCGGCTGATTCGTAATCAGCAGGTCACCGGTTCAATTCCGGTCAGCGGCTCCAAAGCCGCTTTTTAGAGCCACGCAAGTCAAAATAAGATTTATTTATTTACAACTTAAGGTTTACCCATCCAAGGCGGATGTTCACCGAGAACGTCAGTAGGATTCCGGCCCAAGTAACTCTGCCTCGACCATTCCTCACTTAGAAAATAACTTCCCAACTGTTTGGCATAATTATCTTCGCTGGCAGGAGCTTTTAGGCAGCTGCTATCCGGGGAGAAAGTATACGCGTTGCAGATCGCAACCTCGATCGCGCTTGAATCACCCATGCTTTCCAGCCACTCGCGCAGGCTCAGTGGCGCGGAGGGATGAATTGATGGGTCAAGAACATAGGGTTTTCCATCCACCACAATAAGGGGGGCCACGTGGTACCACCACTGGACGATACCGTCAGGGGAATTGTCAGTCTCTACTGCCAAATCACCGAAAGCAAACACCTTTGCGGGTCGGGTAACATTTTGATCTTGAAATACTTGACCGACATAAGAGGCACGTACCGGACAGCCATCATCTGGATAGAGCCAGGTAATTCTCCTCAAGAAATTAGGATGTTCCCCACTTTTTAAAAACCGGAAGTCCCGAACAGCTTCAAAACGCCGATTCATGACCGACTCGTTTTCCCACGAAGGCACGCCTGTGAGATGAATCTCGTTCAGCGGGGTCCGGGCGTCGTACGCTGTTGATCCCGGAAGTGCCGCAGCATCAAGGCCAAGCGTTCGCATGGCTCGTGCTGCAGCATCATGCCAATTTTCGCCAGGTAGGCGCGCCTGCGACATCGGACTTGCAGACCAAGCTGCAAGGGACCAAAATGCCAAAAGTAAAAAACTAGCTCCTTTGAAGACGATTTTCATAGAACAACCTCAGTTCGGCAAAATCGCAGCCTCATAACGCCGTGGCGAAAATGCACGTTGAGAGACGTCTTTTCGCCGCACCAGAAGACCCAGCGCAAGAACCTGCATTAGTTTATAAGGACGATGGACATTCTCACGAACTCACCGAGGAGTCAATAAGATGGCGCCCCCTTGGCCTAAGATGCCGTTCAGGGACATTGGAAGGATCTGGCGGGTTCCCAGGATCAATTGTAATCGTAAACGTACTGCCAAGACCCATGGTACTTTCGGTCAATTCCACGTTGCCACCGAGTCCCTGAGCAAGCTTCCGAGCTAACACCAAACCAAGGCCGGTACCCCGCGGGCTATTCATTGGCCGCGAACCTGCTTGCGCAAATGGCGCAAAGAGTTTGCAGGCCTCGTCTTTAGGTATGCCGCATCCGGTATCCTGTACCACAAACGCAAGCTTGTCAGCTCCTCCCTCCTGAATTAATTCAACGAATACCCGAACCGAACCGCGTTCGGTAAATTTTAAGGGCATTGCTGACGATATTGAGCAGGATCTGACGAAGGCGGAGAGCGTCGGTTTCAATCGAAACAGGCAAGTCACTATCTTTTATAAATTCAAGGCTGAGTCCTTTTTCTTCAGCTTGCCGACTCAACTGCACCTCAATATCGCCGATAACTTCGTCCAGAGACACTACGGATTTCTCTATCACCATTTTCCCGGCTTCGACCTTCGAAAGATCTAAGATATCATTGACGAGGCTCGAAAGCAGTTCACCGTTGCGTTTGATTGCATCAATACAGCTTTGTTGTTCTACCTGCGACTGATTAGGCATGACCAGCAATTCAGCGAATCCTAAAACAGCGCCAAGCGGGTTGCGGATTTCATGGCTCATGGCCGCAAGAAAATCGCTCTTAGCCTGGTTTGCAGCATCGGCTGATTCCTTCGCTTCCTTCAATTCTTGGTTCGTACGCGCCAGCTCTGCTGTGCGCTCCTTTACCTTTCTGTCCAATGCTTCAAAAATAGGCCTATTGACGGCACCTGTAGCTATCGCCAAGCCAATGATCGAGAACACGCTGATGAAAAACAGCAAATTCACTAGACTGTGCTCTAGAGCCGCATCTGCATAAGGCCCTCGACCGACCGCCGTCGCGCACACTGCAACGGCGGATATCAAAAATGAGGTGGTAACAACAGCCCTGGTGCCAAAACGAAGAGCAGCCCAAATAACGATGGGAAAAATTGAATACTTAACCGAGTCGTAGGTAATCGGAGGTCCAAAAAAAAACAACGCACGCGATTAAAGCTACAAATGCGCTAAACGCAGCAAACTCAATGCTTATCGAGGATGACGCTCGACGCGGGGTCCGGTCCCAAGCATCAGCCCAGACCCAAATCAGCGGAGAGACAATAAGAATTCCCAACATATCCCCGAGCCACCAAGTTATCCATGCATGCAATACGCGGTGGGGCATAATGATATTGGCTAGAAATAAACTAGAAACTC
The DNA here is from genome assembly GCA_964582405.1 of uncultured Oligoflexales bacterium. Lineage (GTDB taxonomy): Bacteria > Bdellovibrionota_B > Oligoflexia > Oligoflexales > Oligoflexaceae > CAZOSN01. The sequence goes on from CAZOSN010000064.1 coordinate 21,753, forward strand.
CAATACTCGGGCTAATTAGCGTGCAGATCATGCATCCGCCGACTAGCAGCTTGATCACGTCGCGAAAGGTCGGAAACGATGGCCGAAAATTGAAACGACGTAGAATCCATGTGCCAAAAATAGGCTGAAGTGTGCTACCGACAGCAATCCCGGCGGTGGCGGGCCAAGGAGCTCCAATTGAAGTATTTACCAGCGCAGAACCCAATGCAATCGCTGGCCAATAGCGATATCCTCCGAGAAGCAGGACAGCAAGAGCTATCCCAGATGGTGCCCAAATCAGGGTCGCAAAGCTATCCTCAGCCTCAAGGGTCAGACCCAACAAACCTAGAAAAGTATAAGAGAGGACGACACATAGGAATTTTGAGTAGAAGAAAATGTCATTGCGCAACCTGAACATCCAGCACCCCAGGCAAAAAAATTGTGCCCAGACTCAAACTATACCCACCCGCCCGAAAGCTAGCACAGGAGCACCGCAAAGTATTCCCCTAATGCTGGCATCAGGTTTCTGGCGGGATCCAGCCTGTTTGATAGGGTTCCTTTTCAAACAGGCTCTCAAAGCACAATGCCTTCAGAGCCAAGCAGTTTCCGACGCACCAGTCTAATCGGCGGATAGCCTTCTTTGAGAAAGGCGTCGTGGAAATCCTGTAGTGAAAACTTCGCTCCCTTAAGCTGTCGATAGTCCTCTCGCAGTTTGATGATCTCGAGCTTTCCCAAAGTATAATAAAGATAGGTCGGGTCAGCTGTTCCTCGCTTTGTTTCACGATTAGCGTTTGCTCGAGTCGCATATGCTTCGCGAACAAAAAACTCAACCCCATCGTCGTATGTCATTTGTCCCGTGTGCAATCCAAGCCCCACAAGAAATCTGGCGTCGCGAAGCAAGGCGTCTTGCAGCTGGCCTATGCGGAGCGCGAGATCGCCACCCTGGTACCCTTCATCAAGAATCATTTGCTCTGTATAATGTGCCCAGCCTTCGGCATTGCTGCTGCACCCCAAAAGCTTGCGCACCTTAGATGGAGCTTTTTGAAGCCATAAGAATTGCATGTAATGTCCCGGATAAGCCTCGTGAATGCTGGTGCTAATGATTGTGGGGCGATTAAATCCAGCCATATGGCCTTCAACTTGCTCAGCCGACCAGTGAGGTTCTGGTAAAGTGACATTGTAAAAAGCCTCCTTAGCATTTAATTCAAACGGCCCAGGTGTGTCCATGGAAGCCATCGTTAAAGCGCGCATAAACGGCGGCGTTTCTTGAACAATCGGACGTACCGGCGAAGGGATGGTCAAAATCTTTCGTTCGTCAATAAATTTGACCAAACCGTCCAAAACCGCGCGGGTTTCATCAAGTAATTTGGCAGGTTTAGGGTAGTCTTTATTCATGCGCTCCATGATCTGTTCAATCGTTACCTTGGGAT